>JAISRJ010000137.1 GCA_031273705.1 Clostridiales bacterium | reverse complement strand
AGCGTCGGTGTGAAACAGAATACCTTTATTTTTTGCCAATTGTCCTATTTCGGCAATCGGCTGTAAACTACCTATCTCATTATTTGCGGTCATGATAGAAATTAACACAGTGTCAGGTCTGATTGATTTTTCCAAATCGGATAGCCTGATAACCCCATCCTCGCTAACCGGCAGGTATGTTACGTCTATACCTTTTTTTTGTAAATACCGGCAGGTATGCAAAACCGCATGATGTTCTATAGCGCTGGTGATAACGTGCTTGCCTTTAAACGCCTTTAATTCCGTACCTGCGATTATAGCCCAGTTATCCGCTTCGGTTCCGCTGCCTGTAAAAAATATCTCTATCGGATCGGCGTTCAAGGCCGCGGCAGTTTGCTCACGGGCAAGCTCAAGAGCCTTTTTGTTGGAACGGGCTATACTATAAACACTGGATGGATTACCGTAGTTTTCTGAAAAAAACGGTATCATAGCTTCTAATACTTCCGGTCTAACGGCAGTCGTAGCCGCATGGTCAAAATATATCGGCATCTTTACTCTCCTTTTGATCTCCGTTTGCTAAATCTGATAATTTATAGGATTCCAGAATATTGTTTATACTTCCGTATAACTTATCCCAAACAGGTTTAGCGGCACATACAGAACAATTACCGGACGCGCAAACATGAGTGGATTCGTCGTCCGTAGCGCAGACGGTCATAAAAGTTCTTTCCAAAACCCGCAATATGTCTCCGACAGAAATTTCGTCGGGTGGTTTTGAAAGAACATATCCGCCGCCTGAACCTCGAATGCTTTTAACCAAACCCGCCTTTTTAAGGGACGCGAAAAGCTGTTCTAAATAATGCTCCGATATTCCATGGTTTTGCGCGATACTTGCGACAGTAACGCATTTTTCGTCTTTGCGACGCGCCATATCTATCAGGGCTTTAAGTCCATAACGCCCTCTGGTGGATATTTTCATGATTCTCAATCCTTAAACAATGTAAACCAATCTAGTTGGTTTTATTTTTTTAAATATATCACCATATATTTTCATTGTCAAGCTCATTGAAAAAAATATTTATACCGACAAGTTGCATTTAATAAGATTAAAGAATATGAACAAGGTCGGGTATCTGCATAGGATACCCGACCTTGTTCGCGTGGAGCAAGCTATTTGATGCTGACAGTTTTTCTGACTATAAATTAGTCGTCAAATTGATTTTACTAACTTAATTTTGAATCTTCTTCTTTCTGACAAATAGTGTAAAATCAACGTTTCTCTTGCACCTGGCGGGGATCGAACCCACGGCCTACCGCTTAGGAGGCGGTCGCTCTATCCACTGATCTACAGATGCGCAAGGCTACGATTATTATAACTCTCCTTTTAATATTGTCAAGATTGAGTAAAATAGAGAGTAAAATAGGTTGAGTAAAATAGGGAAATGGGATATGCAGCGGTTCCACAAAAGCCGAATGTTTAATTTTTTTTGCATGCATGGGTTGTTTAGTTAGCGGCAAGGTAGTATAATGTCGCTAACAGGTTTACATGGAGGACGTTAATGAAATCACAATACTTAAACGCGAAAGAAAAGTATGCCCGGATAGGCGTTGATATCGGCGACGCGATTAGTGTTTTAAAATCCATACCCATCTCCATTCATTGCTGGCAGGGGGATGACGTAAATGGCTTTGAAAACATAGGGCAGTCTTTAAGCGGCGGCATTCAGGCGACGGGTAATTATTTCGGAAAGGCTCGCACCCCCGATGAGCTAATGGCTGACTTTGATAAAGCTATAAGCTTGATTCCTGGGAAGAAGCGCATTAATCTTCATGCCAGTTACGCAATCTTTGACGGGGAACCTGCCGACAGAGACAATCTTAAGCCTGAACATTTCACAAAATGGGTTTGCTTCGCCAAGAAAAAAGGTTTGGGCATAGACTTTAACTCTACATATTTCAGCCATCCAAAAGCAAAGGATGGGCTTACCCTTTCGCATCCAGATCCAAAGATAAGAGAATTTTGGATAAATCACGGCGTCTCCTGCCGCAGAATAGCTGCTTTTATCGCCAAAGAATTGAATACATATTGTCTGCATAATGTATGGATTCCCGACGGCTTAAAGGACATCCCCGCCGACCGCCTGTCTCCTCGCCTGCGCCTTAAAGACAGCTTGGATCAAATTTTTTCAGAGAAATTCGATAACGTGATAGACAGTGTGGAAAGTAAAGTTTTTGGAATTGGTCTTGAAAGCTATACTGTTGGCAGTAATGAATTTTACATGAGTTATGCCGCCGGTCACAATAGCGTCTATAATCTATTAGATAACGGTCACTACCACCCGAACGAAAAAGTAAGCGATAAAATCGCGTCTTTGCTGGCTTTCTTTGACAAAGTACCGCTACATATCACCCGTTCTGTTCATTGGGATTCGGATCATGTGGTTCTATTCGACGATGAGACTAAGGAGATAGCGAATGAGATAATCCGCAACGACGCGGCTGACAAGGTACTTATCGGATTAGATTTTTTTGACGCCTCTATAAATCGCGTAGCCGCATGGGTTGTCGGCGCGCGCAGTGTACAAAAAGCCCTCCTTAACGCCTTGCTCCACCCTTGGGAATATCTAAAAAAGCTTCAGGACAATGCCGACTTCACCGAACTGATGGTTTTGCGGGAAGAATTAAAAACATATCCATTCAGCGAAGTCTGGACTGCCTATTGTGAAGATCAAAATGTTCCGGCTAATGAAAGCTGGCTCTCTTATGTAAAACAGTATGAACAGGACGTTTTGCAACACAGAAATAGTTCGCCAACCGCATAACTTTCAGGGCTGCTGCTAAAGCAGCCCTACTTTATTGACTATAGTCCAAAAACAATTTGTTAGAAAGAAAAAATAAGGATCCGCATACTCAAATTACAAGTTTGCGGATCGGAATACAGCTATGATTTTAGTTCTTTAATTTTGGTTAGCGCATAATCCGGCGTGTATAGCATCAAGGTATTGTACAGCCAATCCCGCGCGGTTGTGAACCAGTTTTCCTTTGGAATGTTTACACTAAGAGGATTTATGACATATCGATCGCCTGTCGATAAACCGTAGACAATTTCCACAGATGAATCCCCATAGAACCCTGTGGAAATTTGCGTTTTGGTCAATGTCTCCCCATCGAATACATATACAAACTCTCCCTCGTCTTCGAGCAACACGGATTGAATCGGCAGAGCAAGCACATCTTCTTGCTTTGCGGTATATACAGCAATATCCACGGTATAACCTATTTTCAAATTTTCATCCGGCGCTGTCAATGTAAATTGCACAGGCACAATTACTTCATCGTCAGATGATTTTTCCTTCTCTTGAGCCTCCGCAGCGATTTTGCTGATCTGCGCCTTATATATCTTATCGGGCAGTCCGCCGGATGTAATGTCCGATTCCATGCCGACCTTTAAATTGGGTACGTCATACTCGGTTACGTCGGCTTCCGCTATTATACTCTCTGTAACGTCAATTTCGATCAATGTCGCGCCTCTGGAAGCTATGCCTCCATCGCTGATATTTACCGACGTAACTATTCCGCCGGCAGGCGAGACGGATTCGTCTGTAAACAGAGCCATATCCGCTTCGTATTGCGCAATCTGCTGTTCTATCAACTGAATACTAATTTCTTGTTGACGATACTTTATAGTGTTAGCTTCATCTGACATTTTATCCTGCGCGTTGGACAGTTTTTGCTGGGCGTCTTGTAATTGGGTCTGCCGTGTTTCCAGTGTGTCCTGCCCGGACTCTTGCGTAATTTGCAGATCTTCCAATGCCAATTGCGCGTTTTCCAGCACGGTTATAGAGGCGTCGTACTGCACTTTGGGCAATTCTCCGGCATCATATAAAAACTGGTTTCTATCAACATCTTCTTGCGCGGTTTCCAGAGCCTTCAATTGCTGCTCTATCTTCTTATCCAAATTCTTTATATTATTTTGCGCTTGCTGAACATTAAATTCCGCTGTCGTTACGTCGCTGTTGTATTGCAGCAATTCGTTTCCTTCCGCCGGTAAGGATATACTCTGCAAATTAAGTCGCGCGTTTTCAATATTTAATCTGGCGGATTCGATCTTGCGTTGCAGATCGTTTCGCTCCTTCGCTACATCATAAGTGATGATCGTCTGACCGGCTTCCACTGTATCGCCGAGCTTTACGTGTACCTTACCCACTTTTTGCGCGGTGTCAACAAAAATTGGGAGTGTATCAAAGGGTCTGATATGACCTGTCGTCAATACTTGCTGGCTTACATCCGAACGTTTTATTGTGTCGTATTCATACATTTCCGCTAAATTGTCGGGCGTATATAAATATAAAAACGCGAAAGCCGCGAGCGCTAAAATAACGAGAATGACTATCAACGTAATTAATATTCGTAAGATTATTTTTACCGGTTTATTTTGAATCCGAAGAATACGCATATCCTCTCCTATTCCACGCTTTTTAGCGCCTCTACCATTTGTATTTCTTTCAGCTTACGACTGGCGAACAGATTCGTAAATACAGAGAAAAATACGGTGAGAGCTAATGAATATATAAAGCTGGCTGATTTTATCGTTCGACCAAACATTACTATATCTGTTTCCGCGGTTAAAATAACATATAAATGCAGTCCGACCCCCAATCCCAAACCAGCCAAGGCACCGATTAAGGTTAATATCGCGCTTTCGCGGAAGATATAGTTAGATACTTCCGAATCAAAAAACCCCAGTACCTCAATGGTGGCAAGTTCGCGCATTCGCTCGCTGATATTGATAGAGCTGAGATTCAACAAGACTACAAAAGCCAGCGCGCCCGCTGATACTATCAGCACAAACACGACAAAATTCATATTGTCCATAGTGTCGTCAAAAGTGTTTTTTGTATTTTTAGTAAATGTGAGAGAACTAACGCCGGCTTTATCCAAAATTTCATTGGCAAGTCTGGAATCCGTATCATTTAGCAGGGCGTAAATGGCATTATATTCCAATTCTTCACGGTAAAGGGTTTCATATAGCTCTGGCGGCATATAAACATAATGGAAGAAATAATTTTCCACAATACCTGAAACCGTCGCCGTTATAGGATTTTTGTCCTCTTCTTTTATTACAATAGAGTCGCCTGGACTTAGCCCCAGCAGCTGCGAAATTTTTTCAGTTATAATTACTCCATCGGCAGAGGGATGCACCTGGTCGTGAGTAACCCGATCTCGAAATACAATGTACTGCTTCAAACTTTCTATGTTCTCGGGTACAATCAGCGTTACTTGCCGGGTTGTATATAAATTTTCAATATCTACGGCATCCATTGTCTTTTCGTAGAGTTTTAAATATCCTTCGGCGCGCGCGTTTTGAAGCATATCTCCGACTTTCGTTATATCTTGTTTTTTCGCGGTATTAGAAAAAGTAACTGACATGTCGTATAGGCAAATTTCTCCATATTGCAGCGTCATAACAGCCGATATAGAATCCAAAAGCCCAAAAGCCGTGACCAGCAAGGCCGTACAACCCGCGATACCTATAACAGTCATATAAAAGCGCTTTTTATAGCGCGTAATATTCCTAATAGTAACTTTATAAGTAAACGACAGACGCTTCCAGAAAAAAGTCAGACGCTCAAAAAATGTCCGTTTGCCAGCCTTAGGTGGTTTCGGACGCATTAAAGACGCGGGCGTTTCGCCTAATTCTCGCATACACGAGAAAACAGCGGCAAAAACCGTACAAAAAAACGCAATGCCCGTACCCACTATCCAGTACGTATAATTTACCGGTGTTTGAGCAGGCGGGAGAGCGTACAACATGCTATAAGCGTCCATAATCAAAGCCGGATAAAACTTCATTCCAAAGTATCCGCCCAAAAAACCTCCAAACAGAGTAGGGGAGGCGGCATAGACTACATATTTGGAAACAATGCTGATGTTTCCGTATCCCAGTGATTTTAAGGCGCCGATTTCGACACGGCGTTCTTCGACTAATCGAGTCATTGTTGTTAAGCTGACCAGAGCGGCGACTAAGAAAAACAACAGTGGGAATACCCGCGCGATAGCGCCGATTTTATCCGTGTCCTGATCATAACTGGCGTAGCCGGGGTTAGAGTCGCGATCCAACACAAACCATTCGGGAGTTTCTAAATCGTTCAGTTCTTTTTGAGCGGCTTCAATCTCCTCTTGAGCGAGAATTAATTCAACTTCTGTACCAGCGCGGGTTATTTCCAGTTCGGCTAACGAAACTTCCAAAAGCCGCCTGTTTTGCAAAAGCTCCAAGTTACCCGCCAACATACTATATCTGGATTGTTCCAATTCATTACGCGATTCGTCAATCATAAGCAGGCTATTGCGCAGCGACTGCCTTTGACTCATTAACGTTTCCAGAGTTTCTGCAGGCAAGCCAGGTTGTAACTCGGCGGTGTCAATATCTCTTAAAGCTGAGAGAATCTGCGCTTCCTGTACGTCTAATTGCCTTAAACCCTCATCAATTAAAGCTTGGTTGACCGGCATGTCATATTCCGATTGGTCCAATTCCGCAATCGAAGCCTGTAATTCCGCTTCACTCTTTAAAATAGTTTCTCTAAATTCCGCCTCTCGCGCGGCAAGCTTTGCTCTTGCCGCTTCAAGATTGTCATACGCGGCGTTAGTCAATTCATGGTATCTTTCTATTTCTCTCGTGTCGCCGACCAATTCGATCTTATCGGCAATATCATCGACTATATCCTTATAAGCGTCAGAAAAACAAAGTAATGAATCAACGCCTTTTAACTTTACAAAGGCTTCCGAATAAACTGATTGGAGAAAGTTAACCGGATGAAGATAGGCATAATAGTCTACCGAACCCGAGCCAATAGAACCCGAGCCGCGTTCTTTGGAGATATAGTACGGTGATCGAATAATGCCAACGACACGAAATGTGTCTGTACGCAGGTTTTGACGAATGTCAACATCCTTGCCGCTCTTCAGTTTAAAACTGTCGCCGATTTGCTTGCCCAAAAACTCGGACTCTATTAAAATTTCACCGGCTTTTTCCGGCATTCTGCCGCTAAGCAGTTCGGGCCGGTTGGCGTCGGTCAGGCTGTGAAGCTTTAGAACGTAGGAAGAACCATTATTCTCTGCCAGCGAATCCATATTGTAACCGGGGAAAACGGACTGTACTTCAGAAACGGCCGCGATAGACGCCAAATCGTCGTCCGTTATGCCATAGGAACTTATGACATGTATATCCATCAATTGCTTTTCGTCAAAATAGTCGTCGCCGGTTATCTTCATATCTGCGCTAGTTGCGCCTAATCCCGAAAAGAATGAAACACCCAGCGCGACGATTATCATTATTCCAATAAACCGTCCGAATGTGTGTTGAATTTCTCTATAAACATCTTTACGCAGCGCGCGTTTTATTGTTTTTCGCCGCCTTTCTTAGCCGTACTGGGATTCTTGTTTTCGGCACGGCTACCATTCGATCTGCTCTACGGGAATGATCGTGGAGTTGATGGAAATGTCCGAAACTTTGCCGTTTTTCATTTTTATAATTTTATCCGCCATCGGCGCTATAGCCAGGTTGTGAGTTATAACAATTACTGTCATGCCTTCTTGCCTGCAAGTATCCTGCAGCAATTTTAACACCTCTTTACCCGTTATATAATCCAAGGCACCCGTCGGCTCGTCGCAGAGCAGCAGTTTGGGATTTTTCGCCAATGCCCTGGCGATAGAAACGCGTTGTTGTTCGCCTCCTGAGAGTTGAGAGGGAAAATTGTTCAGCCGATCACCCAAACCGACATGTTTCATTACATCGGCGGGATCCAGGGGCTGCTTGCTTATTTGGGTAGCCAATTCCACATTTTCCAACGCGGTTAGGTTGTGCATCAGGTTATAGAATTGGAATACGAAACCAACGTCATATCTTCGATAAGCAATCAATTGTTTTCTCTTATATTCGTGAACATTCTGCCCATCTACTATTATTTTGCCTTCGTCACCGGTATCCATGCCGCCCAGAATATTAAGAGCCGTAGATTTACCGGCGCCGCTCGCGCCGACTATAACGGCGAATTCTCCGCGAGAAATCTCAAAAGAAACATCGTTAAGAGCGGCGACGGTTATTTCGCCCATTTTATATCGTTTATACACGTGCTCAAAACTAACAAATTCGCTCACAAAAACAATTCCTCCAGAGCCACGGCGGCGCCATCCTCGTTATTGGATAATGTTACATAGTCCGCGCAGGCTTTAACCTCGTCACTGGCATTGCCCATAGCGACGCCCACCCCCGCCATTTTAAGCATATCTATATCATTATCGTCGTCGCCGATAGCAACTACCTCGTCTGACGAAATATTAAAATGCTCGCATAAAATTCGCAGTCCGTGCGATTTACCCACGTCTTTAGCTGTTATGAAGAGTTGGTTTTGCCATAACATCCGCGTTAATATGTCTTTATTAGAGTGATCTGAAAGATCTTTTTTTATGCTGTCTGTTTGCGAAGGATCGCCTATGGCGACAATCTCGTAGATTTGGTCGTTATCTGTAAAAAATCGATCCAAATTCGCAATATTACGCACGCCAAACATATATTTATAGAACAATGAACCGAGCCTAATTGCAAGTGAGTTACTATTTTGTGTATAGAAATCGTAGCCACGAATCTCTTTACTATGTAAATACCAATAATAGTATTTATTGGTAATAACTTCTATGTTTACATTGTACCGATGTACAATGCTAAGTACGTCGCGCATTACAGTATTGGGCAGTTTACTTTCATAGATTACTTTTTTTTGAGGAGGGTCATACATAATCATACCGTCTATGCACATGCACGGGGTTGTTAATCCCAAACTTTTGGCGACAGGCAAAGTGCTGGCGACGTTTCGCCCCGTGCAAATACAAACGATAATCCCATTATCTATCATACGATGAATAACTTGTTTTGTCTTGCGCGTAACACTCTTTAGCGGCGTGACAGTAGTTCCATCTATATCCAACAGCGCCATCTTATACAAAACATCACCTCAAAATAAAAAAGGAATTTACTTCTTGCTTACCAGTGAATATATTAATGCAATTATCAAGTTGAGAAGTCTTAGTTAGGGTAGAATGAACATTGCGTCGCCGAAGCTAAAGAATCTATATTTTTCATTAACGGCGGCTTGGTAAGCCGTGAGGATACGCTCACGACCCGCGAGCGCCGACACCAGCATAAGCAGTGTCGATTCAGGCAGATGAAAATTGGTTATAAGCCCGTCTATGACTTTAAATTTATAACCCGGATAAATAAAAATATCTGTCCAGCCGGATGAAGGATGAACTTTTTTGCCGTCGCGGGCGCTTTCCAACGCGCGGCAACTGGTGGTTCCCACGGCGATTATTCGTCCGCCGCGGTTTCGCGTGTCGTTAATTATATCGGAGACGCGGGGAGATATTTCATAATATTCCGAGTGCATCTTATGTTTCAATATGTCGTCCGTCTTAACTGGTCGAAATGTGCCTAAACCAATATGCAGAGTTAATTTTGCTATCTTCACGCCTTTTTGCTCCAGCTGCCGTAATAATTCTTGCGTAAAATGTAATCCGGCTGTCGGGGCGGCGGCGGAACCATCTTTTACGGCATAAACTGTTTGGTATCGGGTTTTGTCCGAAAGTTTTTGAGTAATATACGGTGGGAGAGGGGTTTCTCCCAGCAGGTCGAGAACTTCCTCAAAGATACCCTCGTATGAGAAAGAGATCAGTCTCTTACCATCCTCAAGAATATCTATGACCTTGGCGGTTAATTGCCGTGTTCCAAAATTTATTTCATCACCGATACGAATCTTTCTGCCCGGCTTCGCAAGAGCTTCCCAAGTTTTTTCGTCTTTGCGGGTAAGCAGCAGCAACTCCGCGTGTCCGCCCGTCCGCCTTTGCCCAATCAGTCTTGCCGGTATGACTCTTGTGTCATTAATAACCAAACAGTCATGTGGTGAAAGGTAATCAATAATATCAGAAAAATGTTTATGTTCAAATTTTCCCGTGTGTTTATCCAGAACCATCAAACGCGAAGCGGAACGATCCTCCGTCGGTGTTTGGGCTATTAAATTGCGGGGCAAGTCATAGAAAAAATCATGAGTTTTCATAAGTTCCACTCCGTTAATATTATGATAAAGTAAAATGACAAAAAAAACAAGTAGGTGTTTTCGAAGTTGCGGGATCAGTAAAATCGTCGAAAATTAATGTAACCTCTTCATCGCAAAATGAAGAGGTTACATTTGGAGCGTATTCGTTTTTACCTTACGCGATTTTGTGAATCCGCTTCGCAAGGCGTGATTTCTTGCGGGCGGCGGTGTTTTTGTGATAAACACCCTTAGACACCGCTTTATCGATAGCCGACACGGCATTGCGGAAAGCTTCCTCGGTATTGGATTTATCACCTTGAGCAAGAGCGGCTCTTACTTTCTTAACGGCGGTCTTGGTGCTGGATTTTACAATGCGGTTACGCAGTGTCTTTTTTTGAATAACCTTAATTCGCTTTTTAGCGGATTTAATATTTGCCAACGTTTCACCTCCTAATAACTAGACGTTTCATAACCAGACGTTATTATAACAAAGGTGACAAGGCAAGTCAATCCACTGTTTACGCACATCCACTGTTTACGCCGAACTGTCAACTCTTTAATCGTTTCTGTCGCTTATCTTTAAAGTATATTCCGAATTATAAAACGCGATTATGTCGCCGTCTTTTATAGTCGTCGGTGCATTGGCTTTTAATCGATCACCGTTTACATATGTACCTGCTTTAGAATTTTTATCTATTAGACGCAAATTAACTCCATCAAAAGTAAATTCCGCGTGGGAACGGTCTATCCCAAATTCAAAGATTACTAAATCTGAATGTTCCAGCCAACCGACCGTAAAGCTGGGTTTGTCTATGCAAACAGACGTGGTGTTTGCCGCGTTCTTTGGGATAAGAACAGCGTTTTTTGATTTTAGCTGTGTAGGTGAGGTGAGGGGAGTGACGTCTATCGGCTGGGCAGTTTGAGGTGGATCGGACTGAGGCGTTTGCGGCGGGGCAGTATAATAATGTTGGGCAGGTTGGGTTTCGGACGGGGATTTTTTATATAACGGGGCTGTAGTCGCGTCACGGATTTCAGTATCTACGGCGGTTGTCAGATCCACGGCGGGACTGTTTGATTTAGTCTCGGGGCTATTTTCATTTTGACTTCTGGAAGATAATATAGAGAATATCGATTGATTTTTAATAGAAGCGGACGTGTTTCTTTCATCGGGAACAAATACATTCTTTCCGGCGGGAGGAATAGTGAATTCATCCGTGCCGCTGAATGTATTATATCTTGAATGACTAGAGGTGTTGTTCTCTGTGTAAATATACGAATTTTTTTTAAATGAGGGAGCTGTGTTTTTCGAGGAAAGAGTATCTTTTTCGGTGGGGGAAACGATATCTTGCTCTTGCCGCTCCGCTAACGTTTCTACAACCATTTGGGATAATAATGTAGTATTGTCCACAAAATTCTCTCGAAGCTTTTTAATCTCGTCTTTTAATTGCATAGGAGCAATGTATGTTTTGTTCAGCGTCTCCTCCACAGGAGAAGCCACGCTAAGAAAACGAATATCTAACTTCTCAAGCAACCATGAAATTAACTTCTTTAACGTATCGTTCGCGTCCTCCATAATTTTCGTGGGTAGATAAACAAACTTTATGTCGCTGGTATTTCGCATGAAAATGTAGTCTTGATGTAAGATCAAGGAGTTCTCCGACAAGAAATATTTATCGCGATCTATCATAGCGTCTAAAATCGAATCTACAATTTTCCAAAAATCGCTAAGCGGCAGATATTTTTGCAAAGCCTTGGATAGCGGCTTGTAATCGTTGATTTTATAATATATATTGTATCCGCCGCGCTCATATTTGGAATTAACATCTAAGTATCCATTTAGTTTATTCTCTTTCAACATATCCTCTTGATAAGTGATTAACGGGGTGCCTTTAAGCGCAATCACCAAATACGCGCCCGAAAGATCCACTCGCTGAGAAGCCTTTATATCATACATAGGCAGCGCCTCCATCAGTTTCTTAATAACATATCCCCCAATTTGCTGATATCTTGCCATATAGGTCTTTGAAGGATTTCCTCGCCGCCGATATCCATTATGGCGTTTGTTTCCTCAAAGGACAGTTTTCTAAAAATCTCAATCTCTTGATGAGGTTGGTAACCTCTGTATTTATTTTGAATGTAAAGGAATCTATTAAGCAATGATTTGTTATTTAACTGAGCAAGATCATGAATCAAACGGTTTACTTTTATTAATGAAGATCTGTCATCTACTACCGGCACAATGATCTTATCGCAAAGTTCCATAACGCGCAGATTTTTGTCGCTGATATGTCCGCCCATATCCACAACGATGTATTCAAATTGCTTAGATGACCTTAAAGCCCTGAAAAGTTTTTCCCACATCTCAGGTTTTATAACGTTCAAATCCGCAAACGAAAGCGGGCTGTTTATAAAATCTACATCCAGCCGAGCATCGTGAATAAGTATCTTATCTAAATAGGCAATGACTTCTTTATCCGGTTTATGTATTACTTGTAAGAAATCAGAAAGATTGTATTTTGAAACGCCGCTAAAAATTTGTTCGCTAAATTGTAATTGCTCCAGAGAAAAAAACAGAGTAGGTTTGTTTGCCGCGAAAAAACGGGATAACAGCGCTGCTATAGTTGTTTTACCGCTTCCGCCGACCGGTGAAAATACTCCTAAAATATTAACGGTTTTGGATGGTTCTCCGGTTGGCTCGCTATTAGCGATTTCTTGAATTTTCTGCACATAGCTGGAATTTATAATTTCTCGTTTACTCACCGTTTTAGGTATATTTTTTTCCTTGGCCGGCATGTGCGGATTAGAAAAGACACTCCTGTTTTTTATAACCTCATTATATTCTTGCAAAACTGTTTTAACAATGCTGTCGCCGTCCTGTAATTTCTTTACCGTGTGATATTTTTCCAATTGAATAGGTATAAGTCCGGCGGATAACACCAACGTAAGCTCCGCGAATTTTAGGGTGACTTCTGTCAACAATTCAGGAGACGCAAGCAGTATATCTAATTTTAAAGGGGAGGTATTAACGAATTTAAGAATTTCGTCGATGGAATTTTTTACGCATATATTGAATTTATCGGCGTAGTTTTTGCGAAGAAAACGCTCAAGATTAGAAGTGTAATGGATGTCTAAATCAGCGATAAGAATATTTATCTTCTCCATGTCAGCCTCCTCAATGCGTGTGCATATTTAGATAAACCCCTACTACTGTAGTATAATGTATTGTGGCGATTCTTGTCAAGTCATGATGGATGTTATGTAATGGCAAAATTGGGATTTTATTCAAATATGAACAAATATGAAATTATTTTATCTTTTGCTGGCCTTTGTCGTAATCGAGCCCAAGCGTCGCAAAATACATAAAAAAATGTAGACCTAAAATGATTGCGCAAATTCGCGTTTTGATTGATAATAAAAAGCACAGCAGCCAAGTGTTGCAATACGAACTGCAATATAAAGATACGGAAGTTGACATTGTGCAAAAGAGAATGTATGATATAATTAACATAATTACAAACGAATCATCTTAATCATATACAAGGCTGTCTTTTAAATTTAATGGAGGATGCATGGGCTTGAGTTTACGTTATAGAATAACGCTTATAGGCTGCGCTTTGGCCGCGGGGCTGCTGATAACAGTGTTTTCTCCTTATTTTTTGGTAACGGAATCGGATTTGGTTTTGGTGGGCAATGTACATATTGAAAGAGAAACCGTAGTGGAATCTTTGGGGCTTTCACAGCCGCGTAATATCTTGCTGCTTAATTTAACGCGCGCGAAACAGATTTTAAACAATAACCCTCATATAGAGAGTGTATCTATCCAGAAACGATTCCCAAATATTGTAAGAGTAAGTTTAGATGAAATTGTTTTAAGCGGATATGTGCCTTATATTAACTCATATCTTTGCGTAGATCGCGACGGAAAAGTTATTAAAACCGCCGATAGTATCGACGAAGCTCTGCCGATTATCGAAGGACTGGAATTCAGTAGCTTTAATACTGGACAGGTTTTGCGGACGGATAACCCCGAAGCCTTTGAAGTGATTGTAATGTTATTAAAATGGTTCCAAAAGTATGAGTTTGCGGATCTTTTTATTAAGAAGATCGATGTTTCGGAACTAAAGGATATTCATATACATATCTATAATGTGGATGTAGCTATCGGCTCTGTCAGTAATGGGGATGAAAAGTTACGCACAGTTAAAGAAATATTCTTTAATCTGCCTGACGCGGAGACCGTTAAGGGGGTTTTGGACATTAGAGAAATAAAGCGAAGCTATATATTCAAAGCGCTGACTTAGGGTAGAAAACACTAAAGTTTCTAAGATGTAGTTTTGCGGGGCGGTGATGTATTTGGCCATATGGATAGAATATTCTCTATCTTGATTCAAAAGAAAAAAGCAGGGAGGCGATTTCTTGATCAACATAGACGTAATGCAAAACAGTAAAGCCCGTATTAAAGTTATCGGGGTAGGCGGAGGCGGCAATAACGCTGTGGACCGTATGATTGTAGACAATATTCAGTACATAGACTTTATCTCTGTTAATACGGACATACAAGCCTTGGAACGTTCCAAGGCTTCCACACGCTTACAAATAGGTGAAAAATTAACCAGAGGGTTAGGGGCGGGCGGCAGACCGGAAATAGGCAAGCGTGCCGCGGAGGAAACCCGTGACGCCGTTGCTTCGGCGATAGCCGATACGGATATGCTGTTTGTAACAGCGGGTATGGGTGGCGGCACAGGCACAGGCGCGGCGCCCATAATAGCGGGTATAGCGCGTGAAATGGGCATTTTGACAGTTGGCGTTGTTACAAAACCCTTTGAATTTGAAGGCGTTCCGCGCATGAAAAACGCGCTGGAAGGTATCAGCGAACTAAAAAAGAATGTTGACACATTGGTTATTATTCCCAATGAAAAACTTGTGGAATTAATAGACGACGATACATCATTGCAAGATTCATTTAAAAAAGCGGATGAAGTTTTAAGGCAAGGTGTGTTGGGTATAAGCGACTTGATACTTAAAGACGGATTGATTAATTTAGACTTTGCCGATGTGCGGACTGTAATGTTTGAAAAGGGCATCGCGCACATGGGCGTAGGTCGGGCAAGCGGTAAAAACCGTACCGAGATGGCGGCGGAGATGGCAATTAAAAGTCCTCTGCTTGAATCCACCATTGACGGGGCAAAGAGCGCTATTATCAGCTTTTCGGGGGATTCTACTCTTGGGCTGCGTGATATTAATATGGCAGCGAAGATTATCCGCAACGCTATTGATCAAAACGCTGAGATTATATTCGGCGCGACCATTAACGATGAGCTGAAAGATGAAGTTATAGTAACGGTTATAGCTACAGGTCTTGATGATGTGCGCGAACCAAGATTAAAACCGTTAAAGAATATTGAACCCTTTCCGCCGGTCGAAAAACAACCCGCGTATGATGTACGCGAGGAAGTAAAACCGGAAAATCGCTCACGCAAACCGGTTGACATGCGCCCTGTAAGGGACATAGAAGAAGTACCGTTTGATATTCCGATTTTCTTGCAAAGAAAGCGTCAAATATAGGAAAATCGGCATGAGCCGCCCCCCGGAGGCAGAATCGCAACAGCCATTCACGCAAGGCGCTTATTAGAGTATTGGCGCTATGCGGTTACCACGTTAGCGGCAAGTTATTACCATTGCCGAATACGCAAACTTGCGCGGACGCAAACTTGCGCGGGTGTGAACGGCTTTATGCGAAACCGCCTTTGGGGGGCTTTGCGCAAAGCCGTTTGCGCCCGCAGCCGGGGGCGGTATTTCATTAAACTATTCTTTCGCGAATAGTTATCGCCAACTCCCCCATCGCATTCAGAGGGAGTTGGCGAGAACTATTAAGTCCTTAATAACTATTATTCCGTCTTGCAGATCAAAACTTCCGCGATTCTTTTTTCTTCAACTTTGCTTACCTTAAACAACAGTCCATTAAATTCCAGTTCCGGTTGTTCCTCATCCGTTGGAATACGCCCCAGTTGGCTGATTATGAATCCACCTAGCGTATTATAATCGTCCAACGGCAGCATTACGTCAAAATAACTGCTAATCTCTACTAAATCTATCGAACCGCTTACATTGAATGTATTATCACCCAATGCGACAATTAATTTCTCTTCCTCATCATACTCGTCAAAGATATTGCCCATTACTTCCTCAATAAGATCTTCCATCGTCACAATACCCAATGTGCCACCATATTCGTCCAGCACAACCGCGACATGAATCTTGTTTTTTTGCATATCCTGAAATAATTCGTCAGTCTTGACAGAAAATGGCACAAAATGAGGTTTGCGGATAATCTGTTTTAAATCAACCTCCTGAAGATTGTTGTGGATTATGTATTTCAAGACATCTTTAATATGCAATATGCCAATTATATTATCAATACTGTCCTCATAAACAGGTACGCGCGAGAACTTTTCGTTTTCCATAATGTCTATAATCTCATCTTTGGCCGCGTCTATAGGTAAAGCCACAATATCCGTCCTGTGCGTGCAAATGTCGTCAGCGGTCTTATCGTCAAACTCGAATATGTTGTTAATCATTTCCATTTCAGATTCGTCTATCGCGCCCGTATCACCCCCGGCGTCCACCATCAGACGAATCTCTTCCTCGGTAACATCGTCTCCGGCATCTTCCGCGGTTACTCCGAATAATTTCGCGACTAAATTTGTAGACGCGGATAAAATTCTAACAAATGGTCTGGCAATACGTGATATTGTATTTATAGGAATAACCATTGCCATCGCAATAGATTCCGATTTTTTCATCGCTATGCGTTTGGGGACCAATTCTCCCAAAACAAGCGTAAAGTATGATAACAGCAACGTAATAAGAATAACGGAAATTCGTGCCAATATCGGTTCGGATAGCGGTACGCCAATCGCAATTAACAATTTCGTAAGTTCATCGGCAAATGATTGAGCGGCAAACGCGCCGGAAAATAAGGCAATTATTGATATCCCAATCTGAATTGTGGCCAGAAAATTGCTGGGATTTTCTATCATCGCCCGCAGTAGAATCGCTTTCTTCTCACCTATATCAGCTTTCTTACGCAGTCTGTTTTGATTTACGCTGAGTATGGCAATTTCTGTGGCCGCAAATAGACTGTTACAAAACATGAGTAGAATCAATATGCCTATTTCACCTAACAAATTTTTCTACCTCCGATTGGCGCTTATACCGCGCTAAGGAACCGTTCGAGCCTATCTACAGCTTGTTTTTCATCCGTGCCGTCGGCAGAGATGGTGACAAATTGGCCGTCCAACACGCCAAGCGAGATAACCCCCATAATACTTTTAGCGTTGATCATTTTTTCATCAATTCTCAGGTTAATCTTACTGTCGAATTGGCTGGCGGTCTGCACAAATAACGCCGCCGGCCTAGCCTCCAAACTGGAAACAACCTGAATATTTCGCTCAATCATACTTTTCCTCCTCGTAGATTTTCCGCTATTCCGCTGATTTTACGTAATCTGTGATTTACGCCTGACTTTCCCACAGGCGGTGATAACATAACGCCTATCTCCTTTAACGTGGCTTCTTCATATTTTAAACGGATTAACGCTACCTCTTTTAATTGCGTGCTTAGATATCCTAATCCCGTTATACGGGCAATGGTTTTTATATCGTTTATTTGTTTTATGGACGCGGTTACAGTTTTTGAGAGATTCGCGGTTTCGCAATTAACAATTCGGTTGACATTGTTACGCATGTTTTTTACAATGCGCGCGTTCTCAAAATTTAACAGCGAATTATGAGCGCCCATTATGTTAAGTAAGTCTACTACATGTTCTCCTTCTTTAAAATATACAACCCAATGTCCTTTGCGTTCCGTTACTTTTGCGCGAATATCAAAGAATTCGATTGCGTAAACCAATATATCGACATATTCGCGATTTGGGTTGATAAATTCAAGATGGTAAGCCTTTTCGGGTGCGTTAAGAGAGCCGCTCTCTATAAACGCGCCTCGAATATATGCGCGTTTACAGCAGTTTTTTTCTAAAGACTCCCCTACCCTGAACTTCCCCGCTCTAGTCAGCTTATTTTTTCCAAAATGTTCTCGGGCAATTGTCTGCGCCAGTATACAATGTTCAGCCGTCGGTTTAATACTAAGTAATTCTTTCTTTACTTCCGACGAAAAAGACATATTCCATCCCGCCAGTTATACTTGCTGATATAATTAATAACGTTTCGCGTCTTTGTCAATATCCCTGTGAGTGATATGTGTGGCGAAACCATCTTCTTTTAATTCGCTGTAGAGCGCCTCGGCCAGTGTTACTGATCTGTGTTTGCCACCAGTGCAGCCAATGCTAATGATCAGCTGATTTTTTCCTTCATCAACATAGTGTGGTATTAGAAAAGTCACCAGATCCAGCAGTTTTTCATGAAATTGACGGCTTATTTCGGATTTCATCACAAAATCCCTCACAGGCGCGTCCTTGCCGGTCAACTCCCTCATTTCGGTGATGTAAAAGGGATTGGGCATAAAACGCACGTCAAATACCAAATCGGAATCATCCGGTATGCCGTATTTAAACCCGAACGATAACACAGTAATGATCAGGCTGTTGAATGTAGTATTCTTTATTATAATTTCATTTATCGTATCTTTCAACTGTCTTGTCAGGGTATTACTGGTATCTACTATAAAATCCGCCTGCTTTTTTAGTCTGTGCAGAAACTCACGCTCTTTTTCTATCCCAAAGATAACCCTCTCGTTTTTAGCCAAAGGGTGGCTATGGCGTGTTTCCTTGTATCTCTTGACCAATGTTTCATCAGACGCGTCTAAGAACAGTATAGTATATTGGAAATTATCCACAGACAGATTTTTTAATTCTGAAATGAGTTCCTCGAATAACGTACCACTCGGCGAACCTGGTACCATAGTACCCGCGCCACGGGCGTCTATGCCCAAGGCGACTTGCTTAATTTCAGAGCCGGGAAGAGAGCATACTTCCGCAAATTTGGAGATAAGAGCGGGCGGAAGATTATCCACACAAAAGAAACCCGCGTCTTCCAGAAATTTCAACACGGTGCTCTTACCCGCGCCCGACATCCCTGTTACTATTAAGAATTGCATTATTTTCCTACTTCCGCGGCTATGATTCTAATCTCCGGTTGCAGTAAAACACCGAATTGTTTTAGAACGGTAACTTGAATATGGTTTATCAACCGTCGCACATCATCCGAAGTCGCGCCGCCTTTATTGACGATAAACCCGGCGTGTTTTTCGGAGACTTGCGCGCCGCCGATTATAAAACCCCTTAATCCCGCGTCGCTAATCAGTTTACCGGCGAAGTAACCCTCCGGGCGTTTAAATACACTGCCCGCGCTGGGCATTTCGATGGGCTGCTTTTCTCTGCGTTTTTGCGTCAATACGTTGATCCGAGTTTGTATGTTGGAGCGTTCGTCCCGCGTGAGTTTAAAAATGGCCGAAAGAATCACAAGATTTTCATCCATAGCTATACTATGCCTATATCCAAAGTTCATTTCGGGCTTTGATAAAATTCTTATTTCTCCGCTTGGGTACATGACCTCAGCGCCGGCAAAGATATGCTTTATTTCACCGTCGTAAGCACCGGCGTTCATAAAAACCCCTCCGCCGACCGACCCCGGTATGCCGGACGCGAATTCCATACCCGATAACCCCGCCTCGGCAGCCGCCGCCGCCGCCGAGGATAATTGCCTGCCGGATTGCGCGGTCAGCACGTTGTCTTTTATTTCCAAGTCGGAGAAATTCTCCCCTATTTTGATTATTACACCTCTTAATCCTTCATCGGGAAATAAAAGATTACTTCCGTTGCCTATTATCATATATCTTGCGCCCAGCTCTGTTAGCTTTTTTATTAAAAAAGCTATCTGTTCAGAATTTTCAGGCAACGCCATTATGTCCGCAGGTCCGCCGATTTTAAATGTGGTATGTCGTTTTAGAGGTTCGTTAAGTAGCAGCTGCCGAGGTCGTAAAATGCCCTCTCTTTCGATTGACGCGATAAACTTTGATTCAAGAAGTTCCAAAAAACACAGCCCCAATACTATTATCCACATTCTAATTATTTTTATCGGAGGGAATACATAAAAACATTAGCGCGTGGCCGAAGAATCCTTTGGATGGGCGATATTGTTCATAACACGGTCGTTTAGCTCTTGAGCCGCGTTATAACCCATTTTTTTCTGTCTATGGTTAATGGCCGCCGACTCGCATATAATAGCAAGATTTCGGCTGGGTCGTATGGGTATGGAATGACAAGTAACCTTATTGCCCAAAATATCCATGTATTCCTCATGCAATCCGAAACGGTCATAAGTCTTGTTTTGATCCCATGGCTCCAGCCTGATGATCAAATCTATTGACTGGGTGGCCTTTACGGATTCCACACCAAACATGTGCTTTACATTAATAATCCCTATGCCTCGCAGTTCCAGAAAATACTTAATAACGTCGGGACCGCTGCCGATCAAGGTTTGATATGAGACGCGCTTTATCTCAACGGCGTCGTCGGCGACGAACCGATGCCCCCTGTGGATCAGCTCCAAAGCGGTTTCGCTCTTGCCTATGCCGCTCTCGCCCATGATCAAAACGCCTTCGCCGTAAATATCCACCAGTACCCCATGAAGAGTAATGCGGTTGGCAAGCTGTACCTTTAGCCAGCGTATAACCTCACCCATAAATTCCGTCGTGCTGTACGGACAGCCCAAAACAGGCACGTCATAATCATCCGCGAAGCGAAGCATTTCTTCAAAGGGCGACATGCCCCGCGAAATTACCAAGCATGGTATTTTACAGGCAAACATCTTACGCAGGTTTTCATAACGGGTATCAACATCCAGCTGCTGTAAAAAAGTATATTCCACAATACCAATTAATTGCAGACGGTCCGAGTCAAAGTAGTCAAAGAACCCCGCAAGCTGCAACGCGGGTCTGTTAATGTCGCTGTGCGTTATAATCTTATTGGAAATATCTACATTCTCGGATAGTAATTTTAAATCGAATTCCTTTATCAGGTCATGTAAGGCGACTTGATACACGCTACCAGTCCTCTCGAACTACACTTGGGAATAATCGATAGTAAATACGCATACAATATATACCTTTTACACAAAAATTTCAATAGCCAGAAAGAAAAGTGTTGAAAAACGGGCGACTTCTAATCGCCCGTATAATTGTATTATTGATAGATTCACGCTGACTTTGTTTTTATCGCCAACTTAAACTTTCCCACTAAAATTCTTAATAATTCCGCTCTGCTTGCCAGTTGCTGAGCCGCGGCGGCGGCTTCTTGCGACGCCGACGAGTTAGAATGTACTACGTCGGTTATTTGCATTAATCCAAAGGTAACTTCGTTAAGCGCTTGGGCTTGGTTTTCCGTAGCTTCGGTAATCTTCGATATCAAATCAGATACCCCTTGTACGTCCGTGGCGATAGTATGAAGCGTTTCCGCTGTCATATCCGCGGATTTTGAGCCGACTTCAACCCTGTCTATCGATTCTACAATCAAATCGGCGACTTCTTTAGAAGCGGACGAACTTTTTCCCGCCAAGTTACGTACTTCTTCAGCGACGACAGAGAAACCCCTGCCGTGCTCTCCCGCTCTGGCTGCCTCAACGGCGGCGTTAAGCGCCAATAGGTTAGTTTGAAACGCGATATCGTCTATAACCTTTATTATACTCGCTATATCTTTGGATGATTTTGTAATACTCTCCATTGACAAGATCATATCTTTCATATTCTGATCCCCTTTATAGGCGACCCTTGTGGAAACCCCCGCCAAATTCTCCGCTTCTTTTGTGTTTGTAGCGTTTTCCTTCGTACTCTCGTTAATTCCCATTATAGTCGCGTTAAGTTCTTGTATGGACGCCGACTGTTTGGAAGAACCTTCCGCCAGTACTAAACTGGTTTTGGATATTTGAGCGGCCTCATCCGCTACTCTGCTCGCGGAATCTTGTATATGGGAGACTATTCCGCTTAATGTGTCCGTTATATTATTAAGGGCTGTTTTTATTTGCGCAAATGTTCCGACATATTCTCTGTTTATTGACCGAGTTAAATCATTTTCTGAAATGGCAATTAAAACACTTGATATTTCATTTATATATGAAGAGATATTCGTTATTGTTTCATTTATAGAATTTTTTATCAGCATAAAATCGCCTTGATATTCGCCCTCAATTTTCAGATCAAAATAACCTTGCGAAACATGCCGCAATACAACGGCAGCCTCATTTATCGGGGAAATAATAGAATCCATGAGAGAGTTAAGCTCCTCTAACATTTTTTTCCAATCACCCTTAAAATTTTTCGTATTTGCCCTGGAGGATAATTCGCCGGCCACCGCCTTTTGCACCAGTATGTCTATTTCTCCGTTTATTTCTTTTAGGTTTGTGCGCAGTTCCTCTAGCACCAGATTAAGCGAGGCTTTTTTACCGGGCAGCTGAGGAATCTCTACATTAAAGTTGCCTGACCCAAACTTTCTTAGGCAATACAACAGACTTCTCATTTGCATGACATATGCCTTAACCATCTCATTTACCCCAGACGCCACATCTTTATAAGCGCCCGCGAATAAACCTTCATCTATAACAGCTTCGGTTTCTCCAATATTATGTTCGTGTGATACTCTATTAAGTTCGGTACTCAATAACTTGAACGTATCCACAACCTTAAAGAAATTTGTTACAAGAATACCGAATAACCCGTTCTTGTCTTTTATTAAATCCAATCGATCTATGTCCAGGTTACCTTTCGCCACAATTTTGGCCGCGTTTGATAATCTATATATAGGGTTAGCCATCGAACCCGCGAAAATATATGAGGCGCCCGCGGATAGCCCCAACAAAACAATCGATATGGAAATCATTAACATCAAAATATTTGTTGCGGCGCTATTGGATTCCTCTATTTTTTTCATTACGATAGCTTCAATATCGTTGGTATAGTTACCGGTGCCTACTTCCCAGCCAAATCCGTCATGAAATAAACTAAAAGCGCGCTTTGGCTGAGGGATCTCTTCGCCCAGCTTTGTAAAGTAATAATCTGTAAAGACTCCTTCCGGAATTTGAGCGCTTGTAACCAGATTTTGCATAAACTTATAACCGTTAGCGTCTACTTCTTCATACCTGTTTGTGCCTTCTTTAGCGGAACCATACAGAACTATGCAAAAGGCTTCGCGGGTATGCAGCCAAAAATAGTTTTGATCAGCGTATCGCAATTCACGAACGGTGTTTGCCGCTTGCAAACGCGCTTCGTCTTCGGTTAATTCGCCAGTCAGATATCTCTGATAAAAAGTATCCAACAGAGAGTAAACATTTTGTACTTCTGATTTAATTAGATCGTCAAAACTCTGGTAGAGGCTATTCCTCATTTCTTCATTGCTGTTTTCATTTGCTTTTTTAAAACTAATTATGAACATGCTAATCATAATTGTAATAATCATCACATTAATGGCCAGTGTAATAGCGGTTATTCGGAATTTTATTCCTACGTTCTTTAGCATAGAGTCCTCCTATTCCAATATAATACTAGTGTCCCTCGCCATAGACAGATCATTCATTAATTGGGATATATTAATTCGATATTCCAATAATGGTTATACTTGCAGGTGGCCGCGCCGCGTACCCGCAAGGTACGCAAGTAGACGTTTGATGCGGTATTGTGCTAAAAAAACGTATGGATGGCAAATGATTTCGCTCGCGGGTATAATACGCTCCTTATAGCCCGCTCCGAAAAAAATCATACACCGCTTGTGAGGACGGGCGGTTCATCCCCTCTACCTGCATTAGATCGTCTATCTCCGCTTTGCGAATATTTTCCAGGCTTTTAAAATGACGCATTAGTTCTTTTCTCCGTGTCGGACCAATGCCGCTTATATCATCCAGCATAGATTTAACTTGCGTGTCCCGCCGCAGTTTTCTATGATACTCTATCGCGAAACGGTGAACTTCATCCTGTATGCGGGTAAGCAGTTTAAAACCTTCCGAACCGGTGGGCAGCGTTATTTCCCGTTCGTTATACCACAGCCCTCTGGTCCTGTGTTTATCGTCTTTTATCATCCCACAGACGGGTATATTAACATTATTCCGCTTTAGAGCCTTTTGCGCCGCGTGAACCTGCCCTTTTCCCCCGTCGATGAATAAAATATCGGGCAGTTTTAAAAACTTGGCGTTCTTTATATCTTCGTTTTCCAGCTCTTTCAAATATCTCGTAAACCGTCTGTCAATTACTTCCTCTATACTTGCGTAGTCGTCAGGTCCGATTACGCTCTTAATCTTAAATTTACGATAGTCGCTGTTCTTAGCCCTGCCACGCTCGAATACCACCATCGACCCGACAGATTCAAAACCTTGTGTGTTGGAAATATCATATGCTTCCACACGATTTAAGTCGTGGGAAATGCCTAATGCCTCCCCTATCTCGTTCATTGCGCCGATAGTACGTAAAAATTCGCGCCTTATATGTTCTCCAAACGACGACAACGCCAACGAAGCGTTTTCTGAAGCCATTTTTACCAGCTTCAGTTTATCTCCCTTTTGGGGCGCCGTGATACTAACCCCCTGCCCCTTTAAGGCGCTCAGCCATTTCGCGATAATCTCCGGTTCGTCCGGTTGAATTTCTACAATCAATTCCTTGGGAATATAGGCTGCCTCGGCGTAGAATTGCTTTACAAAGGCGGACATTACCTCTTCCCTCATCAGATGTTCCACTCTATTAAGCATGTAATGTTCACGTCCGACCATTTTTCCCGAGCGGATAAAAAACACTTGCACAAGCGCTTCGTCATTCGCTCTGCTGAAGGCGATAACATCTTGGTCGTCGTCGGAAGCGCTGTCCGCTTTTTGCTTTTCGCACAGTGTGTTAAGAGCGGCAATTTTGTCACGCAGTTCCGCCGCCCGTTCAAACTCTAGGTTGAAAGACGCCGATTGCATTTCGTCTGTCAAGCGATTTTTTATTTCATCCTGTTTGCCGTTCAAAAATTTTATAACCTCATCAACAATCTTTCGGTAATCAGTCTCGTCAATTTTTCCGGCGCAAGGGGCTTTGCATTTTCCAATATGATAGTTTAAGCAAGGACGTTCTTTACCAATATCTCTGGGTAGCCGACGTGAGCATGACCTTAACGGCCACACATTTTGAATCAGATCCAGAGATTCGCGAATTGCGGTCGAACTTGTGTATGGTCCGAAATATTTAGCCTTATCTTTTTCGTGCTTTCGTGCGAGAAACACTCTGGGGTATTGTTCGGCGACAGTCAATTTTATGAATGGATACGATTTGTCGTCTTTCAGCGTGGCGTTGTATTTTGGAGAGTGCTTTTTTATCAGGTTGCACTCCAGAATAAGCGCCTCGACTTCGTTCTCTGTCACCACATATTCAAACTCTTTTATGTGTGGGGTCATATGCCGCACTTTGGGGGTGTGTCCGTTGGGCGAATGGAAATATTGCCGCACACGATTGGAAAGATTAAGCGCCTTGCCAACATAAATAATGTTATCGTCGGCGTCTTTCATTAGGTACACACCGGGCTTCTTAGGCAGCTTTTTTAATTCTTCCTGTATGTCAAACATAATTCCTCCGAATAATTAATATCAAAAATATTCCAGCCTTAACCAGTTGATATTTAATGCTAAAGTAATTATAATCGACATAATACATCCGTCAACTATCTCTGTTCAACCGCTGGTACAGCGGAGCTAATACTCCATACGGTGCCTCGCGCAAAATATACGAAAGTAAAGAGGGTTTTAATATGCTTGCCATTCTGTTATTGGCGCTCAGCCTTGCCTTGGGTTACATCTTTATACGAAAATGCTTCCCCTATATATTCCGACCATCGGCTTATACTTTTTTTAGCCCGCGGGATGAAAGTCCGTTATTTCCGGCTGTATTCGTAATATTCCCCGGTGCTTTTTCGTGCGGTCTGATGCTGACCGGCTGGTCATTATACATCTTTTCCTATTTATTTCGCGACTCCGATGATCCGTTAAAAATCGGATGTATTATTACTTTTGCCGTACTCGTGCTTGTAGTCGGAATATATAAAGCTGCCGGGCGATTCAAGTTCGCCGGGCTTAGAGTTATATGGGCGGATTTTATTCGGTCTTTAATAGAGCAACCGGCGGTGTACTTCTTCTTCGCGCTGGTCGGCGCGTTTATTACTTGGCTTATGACATATACCTTCTTTCAGACAGACGGGGTTTACAACATGGGCTACTCTATATTCAGCGATTTTTCCGTTCATACCGCGCTGATACGCTCATTCTCGCTTGGCAGCAATTTTCCTACCGAATTTCCGCACTTCCCCGACGGAACAATCCGTTATCACTTCATGTTCCAATTCTGCGTAGGGGTATTGGAATACCTTGGTATGCCTATGGATAAGGGCATGAACCTTTTAAGTATCATAGTTTTGATTAACGCCTT
Source organism: Clostridiales bacterium (assembly GCA_031273705.1). Classification (GTDB taxonomy): domain Bacteria; phylum Bacillota; class Clostridia; order Lachnospirales; family WQUN01; genus JAISGK01. The sequence continues at coordinate 3,815 of JAISRJ010000137.1, read as the reverse complement.
GCTTCTGCTGTATGTGTTGGCTGTTTCTATTACCGGCAAAAAATTGGTCGGTATGATAACCATTATATTTTTTCTTTTCAGAAGTTCCATGACCGGACCCAGATACATGCTGGAAAACGCGCATTCCATATCACAGTTCTTCAAAATAATATACAAAAATCCCGCGTTTATCGGATACACCCCCAACGAGAATTGGGGCTTGTGGAATATGAATGTGTATGCCAATCAGCGACACTTTGCTTTGGGAATAAGCGTCGTGATTTTTGGTTTGCTGGTGATGATGCCGCTTTTCATAGAAATTAAAAAAAAGCTCCGGAAAAAATCAAGAGAAACAGTATCCGTAAAATCTAATATTTCTAATAAAGCTATTATATTAGAAGATACCGAGCCATTGCCAAGATTATCGGTGGAACCAGTCAGCTCTGTCGAATCGAACATACCCCCCGACGTATCCGAAGAGACCGCGAACTCGTTAAACGAATTAAGCGCGTTTAAGAATTTGGATTCTTTGGATTCTTTGGATTCCTCCGGTTCAAGAAAGCCTCAAAAAATAAGGATTAAGCAAAATAAAAGTGGTATTTCATTCAAGCGCTTATTCTTTGAGAAATCCTCCTGGCTGCCCGCGAAAATAATCAGACCCATCGCGTTAGGCATACTAATCGGAGCAATGGCGTATTTTCATGGCTCGGCTGTTATCGCGTTGCTTTCTATGCTTGCCGTATTGGGTTTATTTAGCAAACACAAGCTGGAATACCTGATAATCGCCGTAATCGCTTACGGACTTTCCAGGGCGGAAACAATGTTTTTCGCGCCGGGTATCGCTCTGGCGCAACCGGCATATGTTTTTGGATTTATCGCCGAAGAAAAATCAGCGATAGGAGTAAGGAACTATCTGTTCGCCTTAACAGGCATTGTACTTATAGTGGCGGCGTTGGGCGTTATTCTCAAACTTAAAAAATTCGCCGTGTTCGGGCTAATGTTTATTACGCCCCTGATCCTGACATTTACGCTCTCACTAACGCCGGATGTGACGGTAAATCATAAATTTCTGATGATTTCTATAGCCTTGGTGAATATATTCGCCGCGTATGTGGTCTGCCAATTGCTTACGATAAAATTATATGGCTTTAGGGGAAGAATGGCCTTTAGTATTATCGGAAAACTTGTGGCGATAGTTATTGTGGCTTTTATGACAATAACCGGTATTATAGATATTTTTACAATAAAGAATCTGGACGGACCTAACAGGAGCGCGATTGTACAAGACCAAAGCGCGTACTCAAAATGGCTTAAACAAAACACCAAACCCGAAGAGATTTTCTTTTCATATTGGGATGGAGTGGATGAAATATATTTTGCCGGCCGGAAAGAATTTTATGGCTGGCCGTATTACGCCTGGTCTGGCGGATATGATACCAACGGAAGAGAAGAAATTTTCAACGAAATTGTCACCACTCAGGATGAAGAACGTCTGCGTGAATTGATAAACGACAATAAACTTTCCTATATTGTAGTAGATCCGGAGTTTTTAATTAATGGAAATTATGTGGTTATGAACTTGGAATTAATGGAAAAGGTAAGTACGGTGGTGTACGCGGACACCGAGCGCGAGTTAAGAGTGCTAAAGACAGAATACACACCCTAGCGGGGGGACGCCGCCCTCGGCGTCCCCCCGCGTCATATGCCCCTCCGCAATGTCCATAAGCTGTTAAAAGAGGAGATTATTTATGAATATCGCAATTATCGGCGCGGGCCCCACGGGCTTGACAGCCGCTTACGAACTGATGAAGGGCGGGCACAATATTACAGTCTTTGATAAAAGTCCGCGGCATTTGGGCGGGCTGGCGAGTGCCATACCCATCGGCTCCACATATATAGATCTATTATATCACCACATATTTACTACCGATACGGAATTGTTGAACCTGATTAACGAGTTGGGTCTTTCATCCCAAATGATATGGCTGGAACCCAAGAACGGAATGTATTTGAACAGTACACTATATCCCTTTACCAACCCGATAGATTTAATTCTCTTCCCGCCGGTTTCCTTTATCGGACGCGTTCGGATGGGCTTAGCGGTTTTGCGGGCAAAAAAAATTCAGGATTACCACAGCATGGAGGGCGTAACGGCAAAGGATTGGCTTATAGCTAAAACCGGTAACGACGCTTATGATAAAATCTGGCGCGCTCTTTTATATTCAAAGTTTGATGTGGATTCAGAGAATGTGTCCGCTGTCTGGATCTGGAACAAATTTAAATTGCGCGGTTCTACCCGCTCAAATATAAATAAAGAAATGCTGGGCTACTTAAAAGGCGGATTTTATCAGGCTTACAAGAAGATTGAGGAAAAACTGTTAGCCGCAAATTGCACTATGTCTTACGAACAAGTAAAGCGTATTGTGCCATACGCGGGCGGGAAGGTCGGCGTGGAAACGAAATTTGGGGAAATGGTGTTCGATAAAGCGCTATTCACCGGCGCTCCTGCGGAACTGGTTAATATCTGCGATTTTTCCACCGATTATGTAAAACAGGCTTTAGCCACAAAGTACAAGGCCAATATCTGCGTTACACTGTTTGTTAAGCATAAAATCTCGGATTACTATTGGGTGACCGTGGCGGAACATGGAGCGCCCTTTGTATTATTCATAGAACATACAAATCTGGTAAGCGATCCGGCTTACGATGGCAAACATATCATATACCTGTCAAGATACATCGACGCGTCCGACCCGTTTTATGAAGCCTCGGACGAGGAAATAAAAGAAACGTTTTTGGAGTATGTAAGCAGAATGTTCACAGGCTTTCGCCGCGAATCAATTGTAGATTCTTATATCACTCGATCGGCGTACACTCAACCTGTAATTGGGTTGAATCATTCAAAAGAGATTCTGCCTTATGAGACTCCTGTAAAAAACCTTTATCTCGCCAGCATGGCGCAAATCTACCCGGAGGACAGAGGGCAAAATTATTCAGTTGTTTTGGGTAAACGGGTAAGTAAAATAATAGCTGTTGATTAATACGAACTAAGGAGGTACTAATGTGAAAGGAAAATATATTCTGCCTCTGGCGCCGCTTGTGATTGCGATACCGTTTTTAAGGTCGGATGTAATACAGTTTGCTAAATGGTGGCTTACTCTGCTGGCGTTGGGTCTTATATTTGCTCCGCTTACAAATTTAATATTCAAGGATTTTAAAGCCAGAGGATATATGTTCGCTAAGGTGATTGGCATCGCTATATCAGGTTACTTAACATGGGTTATATGTTCGTTAAAAATTATGCCCTTTACCCCCACGACAGTTCTTATTGTACTTTCTCTATGTCTTGCGGTCAATATTGCTATAGGAATAAAGACGGGATTTTATAAAGACGCCATAAAGAGCGAAGATATTTTAAAGCGCATATCCTCGCAGGAAACTCTTTTTATTTTTTTATTGTTTTATTGGTCATATCTGCGTGGAATAAAGCCTGAAATCATAGGACTGGAAAAATTTATGGACTTTGGGTTTGTAAATTCCATCCTGCGGAGTGAATATTTTCCGCCTCAAGATATGTGGTTCGCCGGTCAACCGATAAACTATTACTATTTAGGGCAATACTTCGCCGCGTATCTGACCAGACTCAGTTTTGTCCCGTCAAACATCAGTTACAACCTAATGATGGCGACGCTGTTCGCGGTATCCTTTATGCTGGCATACACCATAGCGCAGCATTTGTTTGAAATCTACGAACAAAACGCCAACAAAGGTAAAATATATAAACACGCAAGGACAATATCCGGTTTGCTTGCCGGCGCGCTGGTCACGCTGTCGGG
>JAISRJ010000105.1 GCA_031273705.1 Clostridiales bacterium | reverse complement strand
TTTTGTAATTCCGTATGACATAGGGTTCGTTGCCTGTAACATAATAGGTCACAACGGCTTTCTTGCGGCGCGTAGTGTCGATCGAAGTCCTTACCACAGCGTCGGTATATCCTTTATTGGTCAGGAAGCGATCCAATTCTTCGGCGGATTGTTCCACCAACGAAGGCTCCAGAATCACTGGAGCTTCTCCTATTTTCCTGAGTTGCTTGTTTAGCCATTGGTTGGGATTCCGCCCCGACCAGCCATAGACATACAACTGCCATTTCATCAGTCCGAAGGCTTTAAAGTTGGGCTGCTGGTGAAGGTAAGGTTTGAGTTCGGCAGCATTATACGAAGGAATATCCGACACAATCTTCACTTGGTCAAGTAGATACTCACCTTCTTCTACAAACTTGATCGAACTGCATGAAAAAAATAATCCCACACAATATACAGATACAACAAATAGCAGATAACGGAAAACGCCCCTCATATTTCTTTTGATTATGGCCGCAAATGTAGTTTAAAATACAGAAAACTCCTTACATTTGTTTGCAAATAAAGAGTAAAGATGCTAAGTAAGAATAAAATCAAATACATCCGCTCGCTTGAATTGAAAAAATTCAGGAATCTCTACGGCGTTTTTGTTGCCGAAGGGAATAAGTTAGTAACTGATATGATGGGCGCTTTCGAGTGTGAATGGATGCTGGCTAAGCCCTCCTGGATGGCTACGCAGGGCGACATCCCCGCGGCCGAACTATGGACGGATGAAGGCGACGAGATAAGCAAAGTAAGTTTTCTCAGCACCCCCCAGGATGTAATCGCCGTCTTCAAACGACCGGTTTACGACCTCAGCGAGGCAGACGCTTCCGCCGGCCTCGTTTTAGCCTTAGACGGCATACAAGACCCCGGTAATCTGGGAACCATCGTTCGCCTGGCCGACTGGTTCGGTATCGGCCATATCGTCTGCAGTCCCGATACGGCCGACGTATTCTCACCCAAAGCCGTGCAAGCCACGATGGGCGCTCTGTCACGTGTCAAACTACATTACACCCCCTTAGAGGGCTATTTACACCCTCTTTCCACCAGCCGCCTACCGCTCTACGGCACGTTTCTGAACGGCGAAAACATCTATACCCACCCCCTTTCCCCGAGCGGTGTCATCGTCATGGGCAACGAAGGAAACGGCATTCGCCCCGAGATCGAACAACTTATCAATCACAGGCTTCATATCCCATCTTACCCACCGGAACAACCCACTTCCGAGTCGCTCAATGTAGCGATAGCCACCGCCGTAGTATGTGCCGAGTTTCGCCGTCGCGTATAATTTTTTTCGCATGTCCCCACAATTTTCGTCACGCCTCTGTTTCATACATAAAATAAATCCCTTACCTTTGCAGCCACAAAAACAAACGGTTCGGTAGCTCAGTTGGATAGAGCAACAGCCTTCTAAGCTGTGGGTCTTGGGTTCGAATCCCAACCGAATCACTTCACTCATTTATAATCATCTATTATCTGTTCGTGTGCTTTTCAAACAGGAGTAAAATTAGAGGTATGCACCATAAAACGGGGATATAAGATAAGACCTTTTTCCAACTGAGCGTATGATAATAACTTTTTAGTAACTTATTCAATAATAAATAGGCCATTAAAGTGACTAAAACAGATACTGGCACTACAACATTTACGCTGACATATCCCAGATAATGTAATAAAACATAATTCTCGACTGTTCTTGTATAGAAAAACAATTGAATACCTATTCCTATCATAAAGTAAGCGACTAAACGGGAGCAAAATGACTGGCTTCTACTCTGAGGTTTAAGAGGGTATTCGCACAGAAATAATTGAATAAAAGTGATCAGCGGCAGACTCCCTAATAATGGAAAAAATGAGAGTAAAACACCTGCAAGATAAGCTATCGGTATGAACTTGTATTTCTTGTCATAAACCAAGCCGGCGACAAGCGACAATGCTACCGGATTAATAAATAAAATAAGCACGTCATCCGTCACATGATAGTATTGAAGCAACAAGATTGTAAAATAGCAGATACATGCAGCTATGCTTAGTATGATTGTCTTCTTTTTATTTCGCTTGACGATGGCACTAAAAGACCACATAACGATTAATAGCAAAGCCTCTATCCCGCAATAATACCAGGCATTGCTTGAAGGTGAAAAAACGTCATCACATATATGCTTTTGAGAATAAAAGCCTCCACTCGGCAGCAGAAAGCAAACGGCGATAAATAGTGCATACGTATACACTATATTGACAACACTCAAATATTTATCTTCTTCACCGGTCTGCATTGTTTTCATAGAGAATCAGGAAAGCCGCGAGGCAATGATTTTCTCCACAAATATAACCGGTTCTTATTAAAAAAACAAATTCAGGATGCTAATCTGTGCCAAAAATCGCCACACGTTTTTGTAAGTGACATGGACGAACGTGATGGGGATTTCCTTACGCGCGAAGCGCTGTGCGGCTACCAAAACGTCAAAACTTACGAAATGTCAAAACTACCAATTTGTCAAAAAACGCCATCGGAAAACCTCGTTTTTTGACGCCAATGCTCTGGAAACTGCAAAAAACACCGAAAAACAGAGGATATAAAAACGCAGAATGCGTTTTTATAATGATTAATTGTGAATTATTAATTATAAATCAAATGATCTGAAGTCGTTTTTGATAATATTTCATGGTATTTTCAGCAGATTGATATTCTCTCCGAAGGCAGCTTTTTACTCGTAAACGTAAATCCAAACTCGTAACTAATGTTATTTTGACGAAAATTTAATTACCATTAAGATTCATTGACCGTTCGTTCGGATGTTTTTGAAATCTTCTACGTAGAAAATCTGGAGTTCTTCCGTAGAAAATTTCTGAATCCTCCGTAGAAAATGGCGATTTCTTCCGTAGAAATTTGCCGAAAGAACGTTAATGCATTACCGAAAACAGACGGATTTATTATATAAAATAGCACAATTGGCCGTTTTAATGATTCACAACACTTACTATATGCATAGTATCCTCATTATTTAACATTAAAATATCAACAATTTAACGTGTTTTAGTATCTTGATATGATTATTAATATCCCCCGGTTTGCCTAATCCAGCCCACCCCTAATCCCCTCAAGCACAACTGTCAGGACAAGAGCGGAACTTCCTGTACCCACACAAAACGTTATAGAGCGGCTTTTATGATGCTGTCAATCGTACCCTTAATATTTATTGTAACAAAAATGTTCCAAAAAGATTTGGTCAATTGAAACAAATCTGTTACATTTGCATAGTTATGTATAAAGAATAAAGAGTATGAAAACAATTGTTGCAATTATCGAAAAGGCTTCCGATGGAGGGTATGGTATTTATACTAATGATATCGACGGAGGCTTTGGTTCCGGTTTGACGGAACAGGAAGCCAGAGAAGATTTTCTGGAAGTTGTGGAAGAACAGGCAGAACATACGAAAGAAGAATCAGGGCAATATCCAGATTGGTACACTGAAGGTTATACGGTGGAATTTCAGTATGATTTTTCAGGCTTTTTCAAATCTTTTCCTTTTATCAATATTTCAAGTTTTGCCAAAGCGGTTGGGATTAATCCGTCTTTAATGCGCAGGTACAAACAAGGTTTGGCTTTTGCCAGTGAGAAGCAAAAATCTGCTATTCAAACGAAATTCAATGATATCATGAATAAAATGAGTGCGGTGCAATTTTAAAAGACCTCTTTTTAATTGAACACTTGCATCGCCTTTTTATTATAGAGAATGGGATGAGTTTTTAGCTACGCAACAGGCTGACAACCAGCGCCAATCAAGGTAAAAAGGTGAAGATAGATATCTCTTAAATTTGCTCCACCTTTTGCTCCACCAGAGTAGGTTGAAATTTGCTGTTTTTTGCGTAGTGGGTGAAAATAAAAACTCCCGATATTCGTTGAATATCGGGAGTTTACTTCTTTTTGCTTTCTCTAAAAGTGGTGCCACCAGGAATCGTCACTTTGACTTAAGTGGCTGTATTTCTTATAGATGTATTTTCAAAAAAGAAGCAATCTCCCGCTATTGCTCCACCAAATTTTTGCACTACTTTGCGGCG
>JAISRJ010000005.1 GCA_031273705.1 Clostridiales bacterium | reverse complement strand
GGATTGGAGAGATACCGAGACCGATCGTCCGAAAGCTCCCTATGAGTTATTCAAGCCGCAAGACGGTCTATTCGATGAAAATGTCATTCTTCAAATAAAAAACGGTCCCAGCGATTTTCAGGTACGAGAACCGCTTTCTCCACTGTTTGGCGCGATAGATAGTACGGCAATGTGTCTGGAATTGCAGATTACGCAGGAATACACGGGACAGCAAAGGGATGTCTATAATCTCGCCACACAATGGGAGGAGGTCTATTCGTTTCCGCTGGATAAAAATTCAAGTCTGCGAGATATAGCGGGGAAAAAGATTATAGCCCAAGCGGGGGTATCCAGCGTTGGGTTGGATAAAAACTGGACCGGGCACACGTTGGCGCAGTGCAATCTATACGCTTTCGGTCGGCTGGCTTGGAATCCGGCGTTAACGGCGGATCAAATCACGCGTGAATGGATAAAACTCACTTTTGGTACGAATAAGCGGATTGTGGATGTTATTTCTCACATTATGACAAATTCCAGAGCTGTATATGAAAAATACAATACTCCGCTGGGACTGTGCTGGATGGTAAGCCCGGAGCATCACTACGGACCCAGCCCTGAAGGTTATGAATATATGAAATGGGGCACTTATCACCGCGCTAACCGGGAGGCTGTCGGAATAGACAGAACCAGACGGGGTACGGGGTTTGCGGCACAGTATACCCCCTATCTTACAGAAATTTTTGACGACAAGACGACTTGCCCGGAGGAATATCTGTTATATTTTCACCGGTTGCGCTATGATTGCAAATTAAAAGATGGAAGAACCCTGTTGCAGCGTATCTACGACGACCACTTTGAAGGGGCCGACGCCGTTCGCTCGTTCATAGAGGAATGGAAAACTCTGGAGAACCTTCTTAAATCGGAGAAATCGGATGTTTACCATTCTGTGTTGAATCGTTTGTATATGCAGCTTGAGAACGCGATTGAATGGAGGGATGTAATCAACACCTATTTTTACAGATTTACCGGTGTGCCCGACGAAAAAGGGCGTGAAATTTATCCTTGAGTGGAGGGTGGAGTGATGGCAAAATATGCGCGGCAATATTGGACGCTGTATCTGTTGCTGCTATTGCCGATGGTGTACTTCTTAGTATTTAAGTACACTCCTATGGTGAATATATTAATCGCGTTTAAGGATTATAATATCACAAAATCGGTTTGGGAAATGCCTTGGGCTGATAACAATGGTTTTAAATACTTTATTAAGATTTTTTCCACTCGAGATTTTTTGATTGCGTTACGAAACACCATAACATTGAATTTGCTGGATTTGGTGTGTGGTTTTCCGGCTCCGATTTTGTTGGCGTTGTTGTTGAACGAACTTACATTCAAGAAATTTAAACGATTTACCCAGACAGTGGCGTATATGCCTCACTTTTTATCTTGGATTATAATTTCCGGTATGGCATTGCAATTGTTTGCTCCAACCGGAGGGCTTGTAAATATTCTGCTTAACAAGTTGGGACTATCGTCTATTCCATTTCTAAACAGCGAACCGCATTGGGTATTTTCCTACATAATATTGGGCATATGGCAAAGTATCGGTTGGAATACAATTATTTATCTTGCCGCCCTTACCGGTATTTCGCCAGAACTGTACGAGGCGGCTTCCGTGGATGGCGCGGGCAGATTAAGAAAAATTTGGAGCATTACTCTGCCGGGTTTAAAATCCACAATCATTGTGCTGTTAATTATGAACCTTGGGCGTATACTGGGCAGCGAGTTTGATCGCCCGTATGCTTTAAGCAATAATTTGGTTAAGGATGTATCTAACGTTATCGCGACTTATGTCTATACAAATGGTATTAAAGGACAGCAGTTCTCACTGACGACAGCGGTTGGGCTGTTCCAGTCGGTTGTATGCGTGTTTTTCCTGTTGATAGCTAACTGGCTTGCCGAGAAGTTTGGCGAGCGCGGCATCTGGTAAAGGGGGATAACGATGGTCAAATCAAAAGCCGGAAAAATCGGAGACTGGATTGCGGTATTCCTCTGCTGTGTACTTATTTTGGTATGTCTGCTGCCTATACTTAATATATTCGCTCGTTCACTTTCCAGCGCTACCGCTTTAGTGCGTAACGAAGTTGTTTTATGGCCTGTGGGGCTTAATTTTAAAGCGTATATAACCGTATTATCCGACTCAAAATACACATGGTCGATGGCATGGACCGCGATTTTAACTGTAATCTGCACATGCGTGTCTATGTTTATGACTGCCATCTGCGCTTATCCGCTGATTTATGATAACTTAAAGGGCAAAAAAGTTTTTAATACTCTAATTATATTAACTATGTACTTTAGCGCGGGTACAATACCAAACTATATATTGTTAAAAGATCTGCATTTGCTTAATAGTCCGCTGGTACTTATACTGCCGGGATGCCTAAGCGTGTTTAACATGATTATAATGCGCAGTTTTTTATATGGTATTCCGGATAGCCTGCGTGAATCCGCTGAGATAGACGGCGCGGGACCGATTAGAATATTGGTTAGCATTTATATTCCACTGTCTACATCCGTACTTGCGACACTGGCGTTGTTTTACGCGGTCGGCAGATGGAACGGCTTCTCGGACGCGTTGATGTTTATGAATAAGCGGGAATATTTTCCAATACAGTTGTTGTTATACAATATTTTGAATAATGTTTCAAGTATAGATGTAGCCTCGCAGGAAGGGTTTAGCTCGCCCGGTTTATCCGATACTTTAAAAGCCGCGACGGTTATGTTTGCTACGGTGCCAATCTTGATTGTGTACCCGTGGCTTCAAAGATATTTTATTTCCGGCGTCACAATAGGCGCTGTTAAAGGTTAATAATATACGGCATTTTGCCGGAAGGGAGTTTTTTTGAATGAAGAATATCAAGAATATTTTAGCGGTATTGCTGATTAGCGTTATCTCCGTGACTTTGCTTACATCCTGCGGAGGGTCCGCTAAACCCGCGAATGAGGACGTG
>JAISRJ010000002.1 GCA_031273705.1 Clostridiales bacterium | reverse complement strand
GTAAAATCGTCCGGTAGTTCGGGCATAACATCACAAGACGCAAAGGATGTATGTCTTCTTCCCGAGGCGTCGAACGGAGATATGCGAACCAATCGATGGACGCCCTTTTCACATTTCATATATCCATACGCGTTTTCGCCGTTTATCTGAAATGTAACTGATTTCGCCCCCGCTTCCTCACCCGGCAGATAATCCAAAACTTCAAAAGAGTAGCCGTTTTTTTCCGACCAATGGCTGTACATGCGCAACAGCATATCAACCCAGTCGCAGGACTCAGTGCCTCCCGCCCCCGAATGCAGTGTGACAATAGCGTTGGATTTGTCATACTCTCCGTTAAGAAGTGTTGATATGCGCAGGTTCTCATAAGCGTCTATGAATTCATCCGCTAATTTTTGAGATTCTGAAACAATGCTTTCGTCCTGCTCTTCTATACCCAATTGAATCAAAGTGACCACGTCGTCATAATCTGAACGCAATCGTTCATATTTATTTACAACGGATTGAAGCGCTTTAAGCTGCCGCTGTATTTTCTGCATGTTTTCGATGTCAAACCAAGAATCCGGCGACGCGGAAGCCTCTGAAAGTTCTTTTATCTTTCGTTCGGCGTTTTCCACGTCAAAGTGAATCCCTCATCTCTTGGAGCTTTTTCTCGTAAGCCCCCAACGATTGCATTAGTTCGTCCAAAGCTAACATATTATCAATCCCTTTTGAGCGTTATGATACTCTTTTTGCGACGCAATTTGTCTCTGACTCTTCTATATCAATTTAGCCGCACGACGGCAGGTTTCGCAAAAAGACATTCACACCAGCGCAAATTTGCATATTCCGCAATGGGTAATAACCACTTGCCACTACATGGTAACTTATATAGCCCAATACTCTAATAAGCGCCCGTGTGAGCGGCTGTTGCGATTCTGACGCCGGGCGGCGTACTTATCCGCCTATACCGCGTTTTTTTTAGAAGTCTGTTCAACCTTCTTTAAATTTTCTTTATACTTGCCCGCCGCTATTTCGCTTTGCAGTTGCTTTATCATGTCCGGCGAGCTGCCATGACAGTGCTTGAATTTTTTACCGCTGCCGCACGGGCACGGATCATTTACTCTAATCTTAAAAGCGCGTCTCTTAACGGGAGTCTTTTCCAGGCTTTCATCCATATTTGTGAACATTTCCTTCGCGACCTGTTCACGCTGAGGTTGAGTAACCAACCGGGCATTGAACAATCCCTTCAACGTATCGCTCTGAATATTCGCGCTCATCTCGTCAAACATATCAAAGCTGATAAACTTGTATTCTACCAGTGGATCTCTCTGCGCATATGCCCTAAGCGATATACCCTGCCGCATTTGATCCATATCGTCTATATGGTCCATCCACTTCTGGTCGATCACTCTAAGCAGTATCGTCCGTTCCAGTTCTCTCATAAGTTCGGGTGTAAACTCTTGTTCTTTGACCAAATAATGTTCTTGAACTTTTGTAAATAGTTTCTCTTTAAATTCTACTTTGGTTATATTTATTTTTTCGTCGTCTGTCAATTCAATCGCGCTAATATTAAAGCCGGGCAAGAACCGGTTGTTCAGCCCTTCCAGATCCCAGTCCTCCGGATGTTCGTGCTCACCGGCATATAGTTCTACAGCCTTCCCAAAAACATCCTTCATCATAGTAAGAATACTCGCGCGCAAATCCTGACCGGCTAAAACCTTCATGCGCTCTCCGTAGATAATTTCGCGCTGTTCGTTCATTACATGGTCATATTCCAGCAGGCGCTTGCGAATTCCGAAGTTATTGCCCTCAACCTTCTTTTGAGCGTTTTCTATCGCCTTTGAAAGCATTTTGTGCTCTATATTATCGTTCTCTTCCATACCTAACGCGTCCACAAGCCGCATAACGCGCTCGGAACCGAACAGACGCATTAAGTCGTCTTCCAGAGAAATATAAAATCTGGATTCGCCGGGGTCGCCTTGCCGCCCGGAACGTCCGCGCAACTGATTGTCAATACGACGCGATTCATGCCGCTCTGTACCGATAATCTTCAGCCCACCCAAATCTTGCACGCCGTCTTCCAGTTTAATATCCGTGCCGCGGCCAGCCATATTAGTAGCTATAGTAACAGCGGCTCGCTGCCCGGCAAGCGCGATTATTTCCGCTTCTTTGGCGTGATACTTGGCGTTAAGAACCTGGTGCTTTATACCCTCTCTTTTAAGCAACGTACTTAAAAGTTCAGATTTATCTATAGTGATGGTTCCGACCAATACGGGTTGACCTTTAGCGTGGCTTTCTTTTATATCATTGACGACCGCGAGAAATTTCGCCGCCTCGGACTTGTAGACCAAATCGGAATAATCTTTGCGTATCATGGGTTTATTCGGCGGAACAGCCACAACATCCATTGTGTATATCTGGCGGAACTCGCCTTCTTCTGTAAGAGCCGTTCCGGTCATGCCGGCCTTTTGCGCGTATCGGTTAAAGAAGTTTTGGAATGTAATAGTCGCCAGGGTTTTACTTTCACGATTTACTTTTACATTCTCTTTGGCCTCGATAGCCTGATGCAGACCATCGGAATATCGTCTGCCGTGCATTAAACGCCCCGTAAATTCGTCTACGATAACTATCTCATTTTCCGCAATCACGTAATCTTTATCCAGGTGCATATTATAATTAGCTTTTAAAGCGTTATTTATATGATGTTGCAGCGCCAGATTGTCGGGATCGGATAAATTGTCTATAGCGAAAAAGCGCTCCGCCTTTTTTACCCCTTCTTGGGTTAGGGAGACAGTTTTTGCTTTTTCATCTACAACAAAATCCCCCTCCTCTTGCAATTCGGAGCGCGTAAGAGGGTTAAGGGCTTCCTGCTCGTTTACGATACGACCTTTATATAACTGCTTAACAAAGCGATCCGCCACATTATATAATTGAGTGGACTTTCCGCTCGCGCCGGATATAATGAGAGGGGTACGGGCTTCGTCAATAAGAATAGAGTCAACCTCGTCGATGATGGCGTAATTCAAACCGCGCTGAACCATGTCTTCTTCACGCACAACCATGTTGTCACGCAGATAATCAAAACCCAACTCATTATTGGTGGCGTAGGTAATGTCGCTGGCATACGCCGCCCGGCGTTCGGCGGGTTCTAAGTCGTGCAGAATAACACCTACGCTCAAGCCCATAAAGTTATAAATCTGACCCATCCATTCCGCGTCACGAGCGGCAAGGTAATCATTTACCGTCACCAGGTGGGCGCCTTTTCCGGCTAACGCGTTAAGATACAGAGGAAGAGTCGCGGTCAGCGTCTTGCCCTCACCTGTAAGCATCTCGGCAATTCTGCCCTGATGTAATATTATTCCGCCCATCAACTGAACGCGGAAATGCCGCTGACCTATAGAACGAAAGGCCCCTTCTCGCACTGCCGCAAAGGCTTCCGGCAAAATATCATCCAGAGTCTCTCCGGCTTCCAGGCGGTTTTTATATTCCAGGGTTTTTTTGGGGAAATCTTCGTCCGAAAGCCCCTTCATCTCTTCCTCTAGACTCTCTATCCTATCGACCAGCGGAATAAGTTTTTTTATCTCCCGTTCACTGTAGTTCCCGAATATTTTATCTAAGAACCCCATTGTTCCACCTCATTCACGGCTTAGTCTCCAAACGAGATGCCTATCAATCTCGCCGCCTTTACCAGTTCGCCGTTTGGATCAACCTGCTTGCTTTTTGCGCCGATTACATTCTCCAAACTGTCGTTACACATTTGATTGCCCCGAAGTGTAACCATGTTACCGAATTGACGCTCCTTAATCAATCTAGCGGCTTCAACACCGTATCGTATAGAAAGAATGCGATCGAAAGCCGATGTATCCCCTCCGCGTTGGATATGCCCCAAGGCGCAGCTTCTTATCTCATGGTTTACGCGCCCTTCTAATTCTGTGGCGATCTTCGCGGCGATACCTCCAAAGCGAATAGGATCTGGGCTGTCCGCGACAAATTTACCTACGCTCGCCTCTCCGTGAATAGGTTTTGCTCCCTCGGTAACTACAATAATCGTGAAGAACCTGCCGCGCGCGTCACGCTCTTCAATCTTTTCAACCACCTTGTCAATAGAATATGGAATCTCGGGGATCAGGATAACGTCCGCGGAGCCCGCGATACCTGATTGCAAAGCTATCCAACCCGCCGAACGCCCCATAACCTCCACCACCATAATCCGATTATGACTTTTGATAGTGGTATGCAGCCTGCCCAAATTTTCCGTAACGATATTAACGGCGGAATCGAATCCGAAAGTTTGATCCGTGCTTGCCAAATCGTTATCTATAGTCTTGGGCACGCCGATAACATTCACGCCTTTGCGGGAAAAATCGCGCGCGCTAGTAAGAGTGCCGTCGCCGCCCAACACAACTAAGACATCCACGCCTTCTTTTTTCATGTTTTCGACAGCTACGTTCGAAACGTCTTTCTTAACCATTTTGCCGTTTTCTTCTACCAGATAATCGAATAGATTATCTTTGTTGGACGCGTAAAGCATTGTACCGCCGATATGCAATATGCCCGTGGTACTTTCCATGGTCAACGGAATGTAATCGTTAAGATATAGGCCGCGATAACCGAATTTATATCCGATAAGTTCACAATCCATTGTGTTAAGACATGCGCGAGTTAATGAGTAAATAACAGCGTTTAAACCGGGGGCGTCGCCGCCGCCGGTCAAAACAGCGATTTTTGTTTTGCTCACAAGTAAGACCTCCTATTAATTAAAGCGATTGCGGTTATTATACAAGAATAATTTAGGTTTGTACAGCAAGCTGAAAGCCGCAAATATTAATTGAAGATTGCGAATACAATATAAATCCGAAAAAAAAGGGCGCTTTCGCGTCCCCTTGTGCCGATTTGTTCTACGCCGCTTGTCTTGATTCTGTCCGATAATGCTCCGGCTATCTCTTAGAGAATTGCGGAGCGCGTCTGGCACCCTTTAAGCCATATTTCTTACGTTCTTTCATGCGGGGGTCTCTTGTTAAAAATCCGGCTTTCTTAAGGACGGGTCGAAAATCAGAATCGGCTTGCAGCAGAGCGCGGGAAATTCCGTGACGGATGGCGCCCGCCTGACCGGTAAATCCACCGCCGAAAACATTAATCCTAACGTCAAACTTACCTGACGAACCCGTGATCTCAAGAGGTTGGCGAATGATAAGTTTAAGGGTTTCCAACCCAAAATAACTATCTATATCCCGTCTATTAACGGTAATACTTCCGGTACCGGGCACCAGATAAACTCTCGCGACGGATTTTTTTCTGCGTCCGGTTCCGTAATATGAGGCTATAGGCATCTAATCTCTCCTTTCCTAGTACGAAATCGTTAATGGTTGGGGGTTTTGGGCGGCGTGG
>JAISRJ010000328.1 GCA_031273705.1 Clostridiales bacterium | reverse complement strand
CCCAGCGGAACATGCTTGCCCGCGTTCAAGCCCACCATTTCCCCTGCTATTTCTTGCAGCAGACCATCCCCGCCGACGGCAATTAATGCCTCGGCCCCGTCATTCAGCGCGTTTTTCACCAGCTCCGCCGCGTGACCGGGCGCTTCGGTTCTCAAAAACCGAAATGGTTTTCCGTGTTCTGTCATAATGCGTTCAATAATCGGCAGTGTTATAGCTGCCTGGGCTTTGCCCGAAACAGGATTCCATATAAAGTTATACATGTTGTCTCCTTTACGCTTAAGATACAGAACCCGTATAAAGTTGATAGTACTTTCCTTTTTGTGCCAGTAAAGTCTCGTGGTCGCCGCGCTCTATTACGCGTCCGGCATCCATTACCATTATTGCCTTGGCGTTTTTTATAGTCGATAATCTGTGAGCTATGACAAATACAGTGCGTCCTTCCATCAGACTGTCCATTCCCTTTTGTACAATCGCTTCCGTGCGCGTGTCTATGCTGGAAGTGGCTTCATCTAGAATCATCACCGGCGGATCGGCGACCGCCGCTCTCGCTATGGAAAGAAGTTGCCTTTGCCCTTGAGACAAAGCCCCGCCGTCACTTTCGATTACGGTTTCATACTTTTCCGGCAGACGCGTTATAAAATCGTGAGCGTTGGCAAGCTTCGCCGCGCGGATTACTTCCTCGTCTGTCGCCGTCAACTTGCCGTAACGAATGTTATCCATTACTGTGCCTGTAAACAAATTCACATCTTGCAGAACAATTCCAATCGCGCGGCGCAAGTCACTCTTTTTTATCTTTGTAATATTTATACCGTCAAATCTGATCTTTCCTTCAGCTATATCATAGAATCTATTGATTAAATTTGTAACAGTTGTTTTTCCCGCGCCGGTTGCGCCGACAAACGCGATCTTCTCACCCGGCTTAGCGAATACCGACAAATCTGTCAGAACGGGTTTCCCTTCCACATATTCAAAATCCACATTCGCCAGACGTACATCCCCTTTAACCTCGGCATATGTTAATTTACCGTCGCCATGCGGATGCCGCCATGCCCAAATGCCGGTCGGCGTCTCGCATTCGACCAGATTACCCTTTTCGCGCTTAGCATTGACCAAAGTGACATAACCGTCGTCATTTTCTGTCTCTGTATCCAGCAAATTAAAAATTCGCGCGGCGCCGGCCAAAGCCATAATAACGGCGTTCATCTGCATAGACAATTGACCTATCGGTCCGGCGAAGCTACGTGATAGCGTCAAGAACGCCGCGATAGCGCCCAACGTCACCCCTCCAAGCCCAAAAACAGCCATTACTCCACCGGCGAGAGCTATAAGTACATATTGCAAATTTCCGATATTACCCATTATCGGCATTAAAATAATTGCGAATTTATTGGCTTGCTTTGCCTGCTCATACAATTCATCGTTCTTCTTATCAAATTCCTGTTTTGTTATATCTTCGTGGTTAAAAACCTTTATGACCTTTTGACCGTTAATCCTTTCCTCGATAAAAGCGTTTACGTCTCCAAGAGACTTTTGAACCTGAATAAAATGTTTAGCAGAATTACCCCCGATTTTTCGTATGACTAACATCATAATTCCTACGCATAGGAATACAATCAAAGTCATATATAGATTAATGGAAAACATTGCCACGGTTATGGCCGCCAATGTTAGAACTGTGGACATTGTTTGCGGGATTGTTTGGGATAACAACTGCCGCAGCGTATCAATATCGTTGGTGTAATGACTCATAATATCGCCAAATGGATTTGTATCAAAATATTTAATCGGAAGCTTTTGCATGTGCTCAAACATATTGTCCCGAATGCGCTTCTGGACTTCCTGAGCTACCG
The DNA here is from genome assembly GCA_031273705.1 of Clostridiales bacterium. Classification (GTDB taxonomy): domain Bacteria; phylum Bacillota; class Clostridia; order Lachnospirales; family WQUN01; genus JAISGK01. The sequence goes on along the minus strand of JAISRJ010000328.1, from coordinate 9,126 downwards.
TAACCATCAAACGGTTATAGGCCAGAGACGCGCCGATACATACAATATATAAAACAGCCATTTGACCAATAACGCGCAGTAATCCGGTGAAAACGGGATTAGGTTCGCCCAACAGCGGTACAATGTGTTCGTCTATCAGCGTTTCTATAAATGTCGCCGAAGCAACGTTGGCAAGCGAACTGATTATAATACACGCAAATACAATGGCCAGTTTTACTTTGTGCTTGCCAAGTAAATACAACAACAGACGTTTAGCCGAGGACCAATTTATTTCCAGCTTAGCTGGAATATTACTTCCAGAGGTATTCCCTCTTGTTCTGTTAACCGAGGAACCAAAACCGCGTCCTCCTCCCATGCCCGGTCCGTATTTTGGAAAGAACTTAGATTGCTTCATCAAAGTCACCTCCTTGTGTCTGCGAATTGTAAACTTCCTGATAAATCGAATTGTTTGCCATAAGTTCGTCATGTGTGCCGATTCCGTTGATTTGACCGCCGTCCATAATGATAATCTTATCGGCGTCAGCTACAGACGCAACGCGCTGCGCTATAATTATTTTTGTAACATGCGGTATATCTTCTCGGAAAGAGCTGCGTATAAGGGCGTCCGTCGCGGTATCAACCGCGCTGGTTGAGTCGTCGAGAATTAAAATCTTAGGTTTTTTCAGCAAAGCGCGCGCGATACAGAGCCGTTGTTTTTGTCCGCCGGAGACGTTCGAACCGCCTTGTTCAATAAATGTATTGTATTTGTCCGGAAAAGATTGGATGAAACTATCGGCTTGAGCCAATTTACAAGCGTGAATTAATTCCTCGTCCGTAGCTTCGGGGTTACCCCATTTAAGATTCTCTTTAATAGTTCCGGAAAATAAAACATTCTTTTGCAAAACCATAGAAACCGCGTCTCGCAGTGTTTCCAAGTCATAATCCCGCACATCCACTCCGCCTACAAGTACAGAGTCGCTTAGTTTGGGAGAATCCTCATCCATTTTCGTAACGTCATACAATCGCGGAATTAACTGCACCAACGTGGATTTAGAACTGCCCGTACTACCTAAAATACCTACTGTTTCTCCGGATTTGATACGCAAATTTATATCCGAAAGACAGAGTTTGTTATTATCCTTGGCGTAACTGAAATTTACTCCGCGGAATTCTATAGATCCATCCCTAACTTCTTTGATTGGATTAAGAGAGTCAGGCTTGTTGGTCAAATCCGGTTCTTCGTTCAATACTTCCACAATTCGTTCCGCGGACGCCCGCGAGATAAAGAGCATGACAAACACCATAGAGAACATCATCAAGCTCATCAAAATCTGCATAGAATAGGTAAATATACTCATTAACTGCCCTGTGGTAAGGTTGCCGCCCACTACCAGCCTCGCGCCAATCCAGGCAATCAAGAGCATTCCGGCGAACGAACAGAACTGCATTAAAGGCATATTAAAAGCCAGGCGTTTTTCCGCGCGGCTGAAATCGTCGAAAATATCTTTGGATACATCCGTGAATTTGCCGTACTCAAAATCCTCTCGTACATAACTCTTTACAACGCGCATTCCGCGTACATTTTCTTCTACTATTCGGTTAAGTTTGTCATAAGTTTTAAAGACGCGCATAAAAATTGGGTGAACACTTTTCATAATCAGCAGTAATCCGCCGGCAAGTATCGGGATAGACGCGAGAAAAATCAGCGCCAATTGCGGACTGATAGAAAAAGACATCGCAAACGATAGTATCAGCATGATAGGGGAGCGCACAGCCATGCGCAGCACCATTTGAAAGGCGTTTTGAATGTTCATAACATCCGTGGTCATGCGTGTAATAAGGCTGGAGGTGGAAAACTTATCCAGATTGCCGAAGCTGAATCGTTGTACATTATAGAACATATCGTGACGAAGGTTACGAGCGAAGCCGGTGGAAGCTGTCGCCGCCATCGAACCGCAGGCTACCCCAAAACCCATAGCGACGAACGCCGCCACTATCAAGATAACGCCCATAACCACTATGTGCTGCATATTGCCCACATTTATACCGTCGTCTATCATGCTTGCCATAAAATACGGAATAATAACTTCCATTATCACCTCGGCAATCATTAGGACTGGCGCCAGTATGGTGTATTTTGTGAATTCTCTAATACATTTTATCAGTCTCTTAATCATAAGACATCTCCTTAGTCAAATGGACGAATATGGGAATTTTGGATTCTGTTAATATCTTTTAAACCGTTTTTAATTCGCTCGATCTCCGAAATAAAGTGTCCGCCGGTCGGTAATTTTTCCGTCCTATAGTATTCAGCGTTATCCGAAACATATTTGTCCGCCTGGATAAGCGCGGTTAATTTGCTGTTTTTTCTCAATGTCATGACTTGCGTACCCGTCGCGTTTTTAGAGGAGCTAAGCGGAAGCAGGTCCGTGTTGAATAAAAGCGCTTTATCTTTATCCCTTATAGCAATAAAATCAGTGTTGACTCTGATATGTGAAGCATAAACTAATTTAGATTTATCCGAATAGGCGTTAACAAGTTTTTTTCTGTTGGCCTTGGTCGAATATAAATCCATTGAGATTTTGGCGATTTTACCATTAACGAACGCAAATATAATATCGCCGTCGTAATCTGTCGTAGCAGCGATAAAGACTATTTTTTCTCCATCCTGCAGCCCCAGCGTGTTAGTCAAAAACTCTCCCATGCCACTGGCTTTACATTCCGACAGTTCGTGAGCCTTCACTTTGTAAACATTTTGATTGTTTGAAAAAAACAATATGTCAGATTTATTGGTCGTCTCCAATTCCTGAGCAATCTCGTCGCCGTCTTTTAAATACTGCTCCGACGCGGAACGCAGTGACGCCAAGGTAATCTTTTTAAAATAATTGTGCTGCGTTAAAAATAATTTTATACCATAGTCTTCAATTAATTCGTCGTATTCTGGCTTTTCTTCCTCATATACAATTTCTGTTCGGCGGGGCTTGCCGTATTTCTTTGCAATCTCTTTCAGCTGCTTGACAATCAACCCTTCAATTTTCTTCTCACTTGATAATAAATTATTCAGTTCCGCTATTTCTTTTTTCAAGTTCTCTATTTCTTTGATTCTGGATAAAATATGTTCTTTGTTCAAATTCCGCAGTTTTATTTCGGCTATAAATTCCGCTTGAATTTTGTCAATCTCAAACCCGGTCATGAGATTCGGAATAACCTGCGAATCCTGTTCCGTGGCGCGTATGATAGCGATAGCCTTGTCAATATCCAGCAGAATTATCGCCAGACCATCCAGCAAATGCGCTTGCGCGTTTTTCTTCTGAACATCGAACGCGACTTGACGTTTGATACATTCGGAACGGAAGGCAATCCATTCGGTCAATATTTTCGCGATACCCATTGTATGCGGTCTGCCCGCAACTAAAAAGTTAAAATTACAATTGAAGGAATCGCATAAGGGTGTCATTTCGTAAAGCTTATACATCAGCAAGTCGGGATTAGCGCCGCGCTTTAGATCCAATGTAACGCGCAACCCGTTTAGGTCCGTCTCGTCCCGAACATCGTTAATGTCACGCAGTTTGCCGGACTTTATCAACATTATAATTTTATCTATTATGGTTTCGATTGTAGTCGTGTATGGTATTTCCGTAATCTCGATACAATTCTGTTTGCTGTCATATAAATACTTCGCGCGAACTTTAAAGGAACCTCTGCCTGTAGCGTAAATAGTTTTCAATTCATCAGCGTTGTAGAGTAATTGACCGCCTGTGGAAAAATCCGGAGCCTTTAAATAGGTAAGGAAGTCGCAGTTTTTTTCTTTTATGTATGCAATCGTCGCTTCACAAACTTCCTTTAAATTAAAGCTGCAAGCTGTGCTCGCCATTCCAACCGCAATTCCCTGATTGGGCGTGACCAGCAAATTCGGGAATGTAGTGGGGAAGAGCAAGGGTTCTTTCATTGAATTATTGTAGTTGTCTATCATATCTACTGTGTTTTTGTCAATATCCTTAAACAATTCGGAGCAGATAGCCGTCAACTTTACTTCTGTATATCTGCTGGCGGCATATGCCATATCACGCGAATACACCTTTCCGAAGTTGCCTTTGGAATCTATAAACGGATGCAGCAAGGCGTCATTGCCGCGTGTAAGGCGCACAAGGGTCTCATAAATCGCCTGGTCGCCATGAGGATTAAGGCGCATGGTCTGCCCTACAACATCAGCGGATTTTATTCTGTTTCCATTCAGCAACCCCATTTTATACATAGTATACAGTAACTTTCGGTGCGCCGGTTTTAAACCGTCCATCTCCGGAATGGCACGGGAAATTATAACGCTCATTGCGTAGGGCATATAATTTATTTCTAATGTAAAGGCAATGTTTTGTTCGGTAATTTGGTTAGAAAAGGGAATATCGCTCATATTGTCTCCGTTAAATCAATGTATTTATGTCCGTGTTCCTCTATGAAGTTTTTTCGTCCGCGCAGATTATCTCCTAACAATATTTCAAACATGGTCTGAGTCTTGCCAGCTTCGTCCGGCAGTACCGAAATCAGCCGCCGAGTTTCGGGATTCATGGTGGTAAGCCACATCATATCCGGCTCGTTCTCACCCAGACCTTTTGAGCGCTGAATATTGTATTTGCCTAGCTTGCTTACGATGGAAGCTTTTTCGCGTTCATTATACGCAAAGTAGGTTTTTTTCGCCGATGTTATTTCATACAGAGGTGATTCGGCTATAAAGACTTTTTGCTCTTGTATCAGTGTGGGCGCAAGGCGATAGAACATAGTCAATATCAAGGTTCTGATCTGAAAGCCATCCACATCCGCGTCGGTACAAATGATTATTTTATTCCACTTTAGCTGATTAATGTCGAACGCGTTTAGATCTCTGTTGTGGCGCGAATGGATCTCCACTCCGCAGCCCAAGACCCGCAATAGATCTGTAATTATATCACTTTTGAAGATCTTTTCATAATCCGCTTTCAGGCAGTTTAAGATCTTGCCCCTAACGGGCATTATCGCCTGAAATTCCGCGTCGCGCCCCAACTTGCAGGCACCCAGAGCGGAATCCCCTTCTACTATATAAAGCTCCCGCCGATTAACATCCTTTGTACGGCAGTTTACGAATTTCTCCACACGATTATTAATATCAATAGTGCCGGTCAATTTCTTTTTTATAGCAATGCGCGTTTTTTCGGCTGTCTCGCGGCTGCGTTTGTTGACGAGCGCCTGAGCCGAGATTTTATCGGCGTCGGATTTATTTTCTATAAAGTAAATTTCCAACTGCTTCTTCAAAAATTCTGTCATGGCATCTTGGATGAATTTGTTCGTTATGGATTTTTTTGTTTGATTCTCATAGCTGGTGACTGTGGAGAACGAGCTGGATATAAGTAACAGGCAGTCCTCCACATCGGTAAAAGTAATTTTCTTCTCGTCTTTTTTATACTGGCCGTTATTCTTCATATATAAATCAATCGCCGATAAAAAAGCGGACCTGACGGCTTTATCCGGAGAACCGCCATGTTCCAAAAAACTGGAATTATGATAGTATTCCATTCCGTAGTTCTCATTAGTGAAACAAAACGCAATCTCAAATTTCAGTTTGTATTCCGGTTTATCCTCTCTATCCCGACCGCGTGTTTCATGCGCAAAAAAGCACGGTTCCGTCAATATAGAATCGCCCGCCCGTTCGCGAATATAATCCCTTAAGCCGTTCTCATAAAAAAAGATGAAGGTTTCGTCGGATTCTTCGTTGTGCAGTTCAAATCTAATTCCAGCGTTTACAACAGCCTGCCGCTTTAGCATAAGCGAATAATATTCAAGCGGAACATTAATATCCGTAAAAACTTCGCGGTCGGGTCTCCAGGTAATCATAGAACCGGTAGCTTGGGAATTAACTGCCTTTTCTTTGATTAGCCCTCCCAAGTTTTCTCCATTTTCAAAATATAAACTGTAGTGATAACCGTCTCGATACACATCCACGTTCATATATTCAGAGCTGTACTGAGTGGCGCACAAACCCAAGCCGTTCAGCCCCAAGCTGTAGGAGTAACTGTCCGCTTCGTTGTTTTGATATTTACCACCGGCGTATAATTCACAAAAAACCAGTTCCCAATTATATTGATTTTCGTTAGCGTTATAATCGACCGGACATCCGCGGCCATAATCGCGCACAGTGATTGAATGGTCACTATGCCGGGTTATCTCTATCTTTTTTCCATAACCTTCACGCGCCTCGTCTATAGAGTTGGAAATTATTTCAAATATAGAATGCTGGCAGCCTTCAAGACCATCCGATCCGAATATAACCGACGGTCGTTTGCGGACCCGGTCAGCGCCCTTCAAAGAAATAATGCTTTCGTTATTATAAGTGTTTTTCATGTGTGCTCCCTTGGATTTACATTAAAATGAAAGAATTATTTTTAAATCTCAACGCTAAGCGTTAAGTATACTATAACCTACATACAGCCAAAAAGCGAGAGTGAATCTAAGAGCAAATTTAATGGTGAAAATTGCAAATTTAATGGTTAGTAAAAGAAAAAGCCACTCATGGCTGGATTGTAATAATTCCAACTACGCGGGGCTTTTTCACAAGTTTTTAAATTTCAGAATAAGTTCTCAGAACCAAGTTTTAATAATCATAATCATCCAAAAAGTCTTTTATATCATCGGCTACATAAGTTACACTTCTGAAATAGTCGTCATAAGTAACGATTCGATTATCAGAAATATACAATATAACAGGGTTAGGTATGCTATCGGATGAGAACAATTCTTCGGGGAACCAATAATAATCCGAATGATTAGCGGTATCTGTATAATACACTCTCTCCCTGGCTTCCAGAACAGCAGACTGAATAATGTCCAGCTCTGTGGAATCGTAGTCACTGTTATCACTGTTGTAAACTACCAAAATGAAAGTATCGCCCTCATCGTAGTAATCAATAGCTCGAGTCTTTGTGATATTAATAAAATAATCATTTAAACGGTCATAATTATATGGAGTAGGAGTAGGCGAAACAGATGATGTCGGCGTAGGCGTCGGGGTATATATAGATGAAGAATAATATCCTCTGTTCCAGTTGTCAAAGTAAGTGTTAAGTTCGGTTTGACTCGCGAAGGAGTTGTATTTTAAAATACTTGTTTTTCCATAACTGAATACTAACTGCGGGGTACCGACAGTACGATCTAAATATGACCATATCCAAGACATTTTTTCTACATACTTAGAAGTACGAACATCAAGACCATAAACCTTTTGGTTGATAGTCTGCGCGGCGGAAATTATCATGGGCATTCTGTTTATAGCTTCAGGATTGCCGCTGTCAAAATACATAAATACTGCCTTATTGTTAAGGTCATACATGGCTTGAGCGCGGCTAAAATCAATAATTTCAAAATAATCGTTGTTGGCGAACGCGGAATTAATAATAGGTGTTGGTGAGGCAATTGGAGTAGGAGTTGACAATGGGGTAAGCGAAGTCACTGTAACGGTGAATGTATCAGCCGCCCATGCGACTTGCGCGCCCAATCCTTCCGAAACAGCACGAATCGGAACAAAAGCGCGGCGATCATTTACTAACATAGCCGGAGCCTCAAGATTAATCGACGTGCGAACTACACCGCCGGCAGCGGTAACAGCCAGATTCATAGTGCTCGAGCCGATAACAAAGTCCAAAGCCCGGTTGCCCAGAGACATAGTGACCTTTTTCTCTGATTGAATCCAATCGCACCTTGCCCCCAAAGCTTCGCCAATGTATCGGAAAGGCACCATTACGCGGTCGGCGATAATCCGAGCCGGTTCGTCCGGTACAAGAGCTTTGCCGTCTACATAGATTGTAATAGTGTTAAAGGACGAGGATGTAGTAACGGCAGTATTAGCTGCAAAGACTTTCGGCGAGGCAAACCCTATCACCGATGAAATTAATATTGCTAATGATAAAACAAAACTGGTAAAACGCTTATTTCGGAACATAAAAATAACCTCCCTTACAAAAATAAGTTGCCCTGGTATAAAATCAAATATACCTACGCTAAGATATTACTTTTTTCCAAGACAAAAATCAACATAATAGTATTAAAATAGATTAAGAAAAGAGAAGGTAAATCTTTGGTAAATACTTAAAGTGGCAAAAAAAGAGCTGGGTGAAAAAAGAGCCTGGTGGCAAAACGCGAAATATTACGCGTTTTGCCAAACGCGTTAAAAAACATGGCAGTTGGCTGCTGGCTCAAACAAAACCTAACGCTTGCATTCGGGAATAAGGATACCATGCCCGAGAAGAAATTTTTAAGCGTAAAGAAGTTCCGAAGAATCGTACCGTAGGTACGCTAGAAGAGACTGACTTATTAGATTGGGAATTTCAGCCTAAAGAGGCGGCTTTATTTCCGATACGCAGCGTTAGCTTAGATATTCCTCGTAACCCTGCGATTCGAGCCGCGCCGCCTTTTTTTCCACAGAGCGGGATAATTCGGATTTATAATCCATCAGCCGATCGTATAATTTGTGGTCAGAACAGGCAATAATCTGGGCGGCTAACAAACCGGCATTAAAGCTGTTGTTAATAGCGACAGTTGCGACAGGCACCCCAGACGGCATTTGAACTATAGAGAGCAGAGAATCCAAACCGCTAAGAGCGGATGTTTTTACAGGTACTCCGATTACAGGTATTGAAGTGATGGCGGCTACCATGCCCGGCAAATGAGCCGCGCCGCCCGCGCCCGCGATAATTACCTTTATTCCGCGCGCCTTGGCAATATTGGCGTACTTGTACATGCGGTCGGGGGTGCGGTGCGCCGAAACTATAGCCATTTCATATGATATGTCCAACTGTTTTATAATTTTTGCGGCTTCTTTCATAATCGGTAAATCCGAATCACTGCCCATGATTATACCTATATCCGGCATGGTTTGCTCCTTACTGCAAAAAATTTATGTATATACATAAATATAGTCTAAATTAAGAAAATTTGCAATGCCGATTTTTTTGCGTGCCGATTTTTTTGCGGTTTTTTTGCGTTTTTTTGCGGTGTAATTTTTTGCGGATAAAGTGACGCGTAATATCGCAATCATAGCAATCATAGCCAGGGAAAATAATGATGTCAATAACACATTAAAATTTCATACCTAAAACGCTAATTAACGCATGAAAATTGCAG
>JAISRJ010000320.1 GCA_031273705.1 Clostridiales bacterium | reverse complement strand
AAATTTCTTCAAGCATTAATTAAATATATTAAAATTCAACATTCTAAATTTTTTATCGCTTATAACAATAAGCACGCAAATGTATATAATTTTTTTGAACGACGAACTTTTTGAACGATAACCGATAAATTATGAAGTCCCCCCTACCCTACTCAAGGAAGCTATCCTGCACCTCAAAAAACAGTCGGAAAATGGCTTTTCACTATAGTGAGAAGTATGAAAACAATCGGAAACATGGTTTTGGGTTTTAAACCTTGTTAGAGGTCGCCTTCCAAACCTCGTCGTGATTTTTTCGTATTTCGCAATCATTTTGTTCTAAATCCTATTAGTTCCTTATGTTTCTTTTCTTATTTCCTCATATTTATTTAGTTCGGTAAGAGAAATCGTCGGTTTTTGATTTTTGATGATAAATTCTAATGTTTCCATTGAAATACGCTTGGCTTTATCTCTGATTGTTTTTCGTGAAGCCTCATCAATGAGCAATTTTATGTCGCTCGACACGTAATTTTCCGTCAGTGTAGCCAACCGTTCATAATCAATTCCAAAGTCAAGGGGTCTGTCTTTCAGATACAGTTCAAACATGGCTTTTCTTGCTTCAAAATCGGGCGGCGGGATATAAAACCATTTCTCTAATCTGCCGGCTCTCAGTACTGCTTCATCAATCAAGTTCGGTTTGTTGGTCGAGCCGATGACAAAAACTCCCGATTCGCCGATATTATCCAATTGAGATAAAAACTCATTTACTTCTCCGCTTTGACTTTGATTGTGCGCGTGTTCACGTTTTGGCGTCATTGCATCCAATTCGTCGAAATAGAGAATGGTAGGCGCTTTTTCACGTGCTTCTTTAAACAGTTTTCCTATTTTTTCCTGCGTGCCATGTATATAGATGCTGGCAATATCGGACGAAACGACCTTGATAAAGTAATACCCTGCTTCTTCGGCAAAGCGTTCGGCGAAAAATGTTTTTCCGCAACCCGGCGGTCCATACAGTAACATCCCGTTAGGCAGTCCGAGATTATGCCGTTTGTATTCTTCCGGATTTTCAATTACATCAATCACGTCATTCTTCAACCGGTCTTTCAACTGCTGCATTCCGGCAATGGCGGCAAACCCTTTGCCTTTCTTTTGCGTCGGTTTGACAGGTGAATTTTCCCGTTCTTTTGCAGGTATGTTTACCGAAACGATTTCCATTTCGCCGTTCAGCGCCTGTATAAATTGCTGCGCCGATTGAAAGCGATTTTCGGTGTTTTGTTGCAGGGCTTTGCCCAAAATATCCAAAATAGAATCGTCAAAATCAACAATTCTGTCGGCTACATTAGGGAAGGCAAGCGGTTTTTCCCGTGCTTCCAAAATTATTTTTTCCGTATTTTCCCTCTCCGACCGAAACTTTGAAATGTCACTGTACCACGGCGGCATCCCGAACAGCAGGTGATACATCACCGCTCCTGCGGAAAACAGGTCGGACTGCGGCGAAAAAGCGCCTGCCGAAATGCACTCCGATGCGACATAGTTCAGATTCAAGCCTTCTCGATTATATACTTTGACGGACTGATGAAACAGGCGGGCATAGCCGAAATCAATGATTTTCGCCTGCGTAAAATCATTATCCGATAAATCCAGCATGATGTTTTCCGGTGTAATAGCGTTGTGTATGACGGGGTGTTGTAGATTGTGCAAATAATCCAGTCCCTGTAAAACATGCAGCATGAATTGTTTGACATCATACCATAAGGAAACGGGTTTACGTGCCATTTGTTGCGCAAGCGTTTCCCCTACAATGAAATCAGAAACTGAAAAAACATATTTTCTGTTTTCATGTATCAGTTCTCCGCTGTCTTTGTATGATACGATGTTGGGATGCCGGATATTTTTAAGCAACTCTGTTTCTAATAAATTACCTGCCGCATCAAAAGCAGAATGATGCAGCAGGGTATAGTTGAACAGTTTTAGAAAATACAGTTTGTCGTCCTTGCCTTTTACGCGGTAGGTTTCGGCGCTGCTTCCCTTTTTGATAAAGAACTTTACGGTGTATTTATCATCAATAAGAAAGTTTTTCTGAAGAATCTGTTTTATCTCGTTCATCTTTTTTATTCTAATGTGTCTTTCTGTTTTTCATTTTCCGGCATTAAAGCAATTATTTCCACCAATATCGGTCTGATTGCGGTATTTCTTCCTGCTGCTACCAATTGCAATCCCTGATTGATTAGTTGCCGCGCTTTGCTCGCATTTTTCCAATGGTACGACCCAAAATTACTGTCTATATGATTCAGGAATTTAACATCCATTGCATGACCTGTAACTGCATTGCGAAGATTAAAATCCAATGAATTCATGTCACTGATCAGTTCTTTCGCTTCTTTTTGATTTTTTTCTCTTATGATTTGGTCTATTTTCTCCTTATATTCCCGAATGAGTATATCTATCTTATCCATATTTAGACTATCATCATTTCCACGGGCTTTAATTTTAGAGATTAAATCTTCCAATTCATAGAAATCTTCTTTCAACTCTTTTTCTATTTTGGGCCATTCTTCCGTTTTCGCAATGCTATCCAATATTAACAGTTCTTTTCGCAAGCTATCCAATATTTTCAATTTACCGTCGGCGCTTCCCTTTTCATTGTCCAGCTGTTGTTCGAGTGCGCACAGTTTTTCAAAAATATCATTTGCATTTA
>JAISRJ010000289.1 GCA_031273705.1 Clostridiales bacterium | reverse complement strand
TCATCACCGGCGACAAGGATTTTTTGGAATCCGGTCTGACTGTGCCGGCGATGGTCAGCGCCGCCGAATTTTTGAATATGCGGTAGGCTGCTTACCGGCAGGGAAGAAAACAGGCGGGGCCGCGAAGCCCCGCCGTCTCTCCGCGCCGCGCACCGTTTCTTTGCCGTCCGGCGGGAAAAGGAGCGGCGATGGAGCGAGCGAGCTTTGCCGCGCGCGGCGAACTGATTATTACCAAAAATGCAAGGGGTGGAATAGAATAATTGTTTTGGATGCTTGTTGTTTTTTTGAGTAAATAATGGTAAAATGTGAACCTATACTCCCGATCTCGAGATCGAGCATAGCCTTGTTGTTATTTCAAGGAAATTCACTGTATTGAGGAAAATTAAATTATGTCCGAGGAAAATACGGGCTTTCTTGCAAAAATACCTCCGAACGACTCGCAAGCCGAGGATGCGATTCTTAGCAGTATGTTGTTTGATAGGGAGGCAATCGCGTCGGCTTATGAGATTATACGAGCGGAAGATTTTTATCGCCCTGATAACCAAGGTATGTTTGAAACCATGCTGGAGCTGTTTTTGCGGGGTGTCCCTGTAGATGTAGTCACACTGTCCGACCGATTGGCCGAAAAAGGTATATTGGACAATGTGGGAGGGCGGACGCGCATTGCGGAAATAGCCTCGGCGTATTATACGTCGGCTAACATTAAGCACTATTCAAAGATAGTGTCGGAAAAATCCGTCTTACGTAAATTAATAAAGGCCGCCACAGATATAGAAATCGCCTGTTATGAAGCCCATAACGAAGTAGATTATATTTTGGAGCAAGCGGAACGCTTGGTGTTTAATATAGTTCAAAACCGTAACGTCTCCGATTTTGCGCCGCTTCATGAGGTTCTTTTGCGAACCTTGGACGATTTGGACGAACTGGCGCGTAATCAAGGCAAGATTACCGGTATACCGACTGGATTTACTGATTTTGATAATCGAACGGCGGGGCTTCATCCATCAGACTTAATTTTACTGGGCGCGCGGCCTTCTATGGGTAAATCGGCGCTTATGCTTAACATTGCCCATCATGTGGCCATAAAACAGCAAATGCCGGTAGCGTATTTTACGCTGGAAATGTCAAAGGAACAGTGTGCCAACCGAATGTTATGCGCCGAAGCCAACTTGGACGCCCAAAAAATGCGTACCGGCAAACTTAACGATGACGATTGGCTAAAAATAGCCGAAGCCGTTGCCCCTCTGTCGAAGGGAGCGTTATACATAGACGATTCACCCGGCATATCCGTTAATGAATTGCGCGCAAAATGCCGCCGCCTTAAAATGGAAAAAGGGCTGCGGCTTATAATGGTGGATTACTTACAGCTCATGACTGTTTCCGGTCGAACAGAATCCCGGCAGCTGGAAATATCAGAAATTTCACGCTCTTTAAAGGGAATAGCCAAAGAATTAGACTGTCCCGTGTTTACGGCGGCACAGCTTTCGCGTGCCGTCGAAGCCAGAGGCGACCATCGGCCAATGCTTTCAGATTTGCGTGAATCCGGAGCCATAGAGCAGGATGCGGATGTTGTGGCTTTTCTCTATCGAGAGGAATATTATAAACCTGACACAGAAAAAAAAAGTCAAGCTGAACTGATTATCGCCAAACAAAGAAACGGCCCAACCGGAACTGTCGATCTGACATGGTTGAGCCAATATACAAAATTTGCGAACGCGCCCGTCGGCGGCTTTAAGTAAGCTTACCGGCGGTGAGGGGCATCTCCTTTACTCAACTGTGACGGACTTAGCCAGATTGCGCGGTTTATCCACATCACATCCACGCAGGACAGCCACGTAATACGCGAATAATTGCAGCGGAATTATCGCCAGCACCGGCACCAGATATGAATCTGTCCAGGGAATTTCAAAAACCGCGTCAACAACATTTTCCACACGAGGGTCGGACTCTCCGTTTTCGCGGCGCATTGTAAACCCCAGAACATTCGCGCCGCGGCTGGTTACCTCTACAATGTTGCTTAACATCTTCTCGCGAAGACGCTCCTGTGTCGCCATAGCTATGACTACCGTACCATTTTCTATAAGCGCGATTGTGCCATGCTTTAATTCGCCGCCCGCGTAGCTTTCCGTGTGTATATACGATATTTCCTTTAATTTAAGCGCTCCTTCCATCGCCAGCGCGTAATCCAATCCCCGACCCAAATAGAACATATCATGATGGTTATATGTCTGAGACGCGAATTTTTGTAAGGTATCCTTCATCGCCAAGACAGACTCGGCTTTTTCCGGCAGTAAAAGCATCTCGGTTTTTACCTTTTCTATTTCGTCGGCGGGCATGGTTCCTCTCACTTGAGCAAAGTATAATCCGATAGTAGCCAGAACGATTAACTGTGTTGTGTAAGCTTTGGTCGAAGCCACCGCGATTTCCGGTCCCGCCCAGGTGTATAACACGCTGTCAGCTTCACGGGTTATTGTGCTGCCCACCACGTTAGCTACAGCAAGTGTGGCGGCGCCTTTATTTTTAGCTTCGCGCAGAGCTACCAAGGTGTCCAGTGTTTCGCCGGATTGGCTGATGACAATCATCAATGTATTTTCTTTTATTATAGGATCCCGATAACGGAATTCCGACGCTATATCTGTTTCTATCGGAATGCCGGTCATTTTCTCTATAATACTTTTCCCCACAACCCCCGCGTGAAAGGCGGTACCGCAAGCCACGATAAAAATTCTTTCCAGCTTTTTTATTTGATCCTCCGTCAGGTTTAAACCGTCTATCTTTACAGGCTCATCAGCCGTTATTCTGGAGGTCATCGTATCCTTTATAACTTTGGGCTGCTCGTGAATCTCTTTTAACATAAAATGTTCGTAACCGCTTTTTTCCGCCGCGTCCACAGACCAGGTCACCGTACTTGATTCCTTTTGAATCGGTTCGCCGTCGGATGTGGTAAATTCAACCTTGTCACGGGAGATTACCGCGAATTCGTGATCCTTTAAGTAATATACGGTTCTTGTATAGGGCAGCAGCGCCGACACATCTGAAGCTATAAACCCACCCTTATCAGATTCCCCGACAATAAGAGGGCTGTCTTTTCGCACGGCGACTATTTTGTTCGGTTCGTCCCGTACCAGCACCCCCAACGCGTAACCGCCGGTCATGCGGGAAACGGCTTTTGTAACCGCGTGTAAAAGATTCCCCTTGTAGTAGTAGTCAATCAAATTCGGAATGACTTCCGTATCCGTTTCCGTGCAAAATTCATACCCCTTACTTTTCAAATATGTTCTGATGTATTGATAATTTTCAATAATCCCGTTATGCACGACGCTGATTCGCCCGGATTGGCTGGTATGAGGGTGAGAAGTAACATCAGAAGGCTCTCCGTGTGTCG
>JAISRJ010000273.1 GCA_031273705.1 Clostridiales bacterium | reverse complement strand
CGCCGGTTACGGACCTCTGAAGATTTTATGGGAATTGAAAGAGCGGGGTATAGATGAATCCATGGCGAGAGATGCAATAGCAAAGGCTATCCCTAATCCAAAAACAAACGCCGCCAGAGTAATCAAGCAGCGCTTCCCAAATTTTAATTTAGACGATTTAAAAGAAAAACAGCGAGCCGTCGGATTTTTAGCAAGACGCGGGTTTGAGACAGATATGGCAAAAGAGGTCTTAGGCATGTACTCCCAAATACGTTAAGCCCGTCTCCGGCGGGTTTTATTTACATACCGAATCAAATCTTTTTCTTTGTCTCGGCGCTTGCCTTGAACATACGATGTAAAGACATAAACTACAACCGCGACTAAAATTGTCAGAAATATCAAAGCATAATAAATCGGGTCAATATCCACAGCCTCTAAAGAAGTGAAGAAGCTACCTATAATTTGAGCGATAAAATCAAATTTAAATCCGGAGACATAGTTTGCGGCAGCGGCCGGTTCCTCTTGCTCTTTTTTCTCTGTCCACGCTTCAACCACGGATTCCGCGACCGGAGGGGGTTGTACGTTCTCGGCGGCGAATAAGCCGACTTCCGCGAGTGTTATATCCTGATACTTTATTTGAAGCAAGCCCATCGGTTCGCCTTTTTCTACCGGAGCGACTATAGTCTCACGTAGCTTTATAACATGATTAACCGTATATTCTGAAACCCCGCTGGGATAACGTCCGCTGATAATCGCATCCGCGTACAACGCAATCGGGATTACCTCATCCGGATTTTCCAGATCGACTACTACATCAGCTCGACCAAAAAAATCCTCATTGTCGAAAATTTTAGCCTCTCTGTAAATTCCAAAGCCATAATCAAACAGCGCGGCGGTATCCGTATAAGGCTGGTTTTTTTCGGCGTGCATAGTAACGCTTATAAGATTGATTCCGTCGTTTTGCGCCAAGTTTACCAATGTGTGCATGGCTTCGCCGGTATAACCTGTTTTACCGCCCAATACATAATTCCTTTGAAAATTACCACCCGGCTGAATCATTTTGTTTGAATTATAAAGAGGTCGTGGTTCCGGTTGGGTTTCGGTCGGTGGAATCTCATAACTGATTGTCGAAATAATATCCACAAATAACGGATTACTGACCGCCTCACGCATTATTAACGCCATATCATAAGCGGTGGTATAATGATTCTCGTCATGTAATCCGCTTGGATTAACAAAATGTGTGTCCAAAGCGCCCAACTCGGCGGCACGGGCGGTCATCATCTCGGCGAAAGCGTCTATACTGCCCGCCATATGTTCGGCTAGGGCGTTAGCCACTTCATTCGCCGAAGCCAGAAGCAAACCATGCAACGCGTCTTTTACCGTCAACGAATCGCCTTCGTTCATAGCTATGTTACTGGCGCCGGAGGGCAGGGAGAATACAGCCTCATGAGAAAACGGCACTTTTTCATCCAGATCGAGGTTTTCAATCGTCAACAGAGCAGTCATGACCTTTGTGATGCTGGCGGGATATTCTCGCTTATCCATATTCTTTTTATATAAAATAATACCCGTATCCGCATCCATGAGTGTGACAGCTTCAGAATTAATACTGGGCTTGGGTATTTGCTCAGCTGATACTTGAATACTGGAAATATAAATCAATAAAGTATATAATAATAAAAAAGCAATAGCTCTTTTCATAATATAGCTCCTTTGGATTATACTAGCAAGCGTAATATTGAATGGGCGGTGTGGTCTATTGAAGAATTTTCAAATATTATACTCTATTTTGGGTTAAAATTGCAAATTTTATTTACGAACATATTATTCTACAATAAGACATTGCAACAGCCGACAATAAAAATTTTTGCCAAATCATCAAATTTTAAACCTACAAAGCGATACTTTTCGTTGGAAACTATTAATAATCTTGATAGAACAAAATTCATTATATTTTCTTGACAATCTTCGGCTAAAGAGACAAAATATACATAGGAATATTGGATATACGCAATCATCCATGCCTGTCGCGGGACTGGATTTTTGCGGATTATAATGGAGGTGCCTTGGTGGCTCATCGTATCTTGGTCGTTGATGATGAAAAATTAATTGTAAAAGGGCTAAAGTTTAGCCTGGAACAAGATAATATGCTGGTGGACGCGGCATACGACGGGGAAGAGGCTCTGCGACTCGCGCACTCCAACGATTATAGTTTGGTGCTGTTGGATGTAATGCTGCCCAAAATCGACGGCCTGAATGTATGCCAGCAAATACGCGAATTCAGCAGCGTACCCATTATCATGGTTACGGCGAAAGGCGAGGACATGGATAAAATAATGGGATTGGAATACGGCGCTGACGATTATCTAACCAAGCCGTTTAATATCCTTGAGTTAAAAGCGCGTATACGGGCTATCCTGCGTAGAAGCGCGAAGAAAGAGGACCCAGGCGAACGCAATCCGCGCGCCCGCTTTCGTGATTTAGAAATAGATTATGAATCCAAGCGCGTATTTGTTAAGGATCATGAAGCTAATCTAACCGCCAAGGAGTATGATTTACTGGAACTATTTAGTGAAAATCCCGGTAAAGTGTACAGCCGAGAAGAACTGCTTAACACTGTCTGGGGTTATGATTTTCCGGGGGACGCGCGAACAGTTGACGTCCATGTGCGGCGTTTGCGTGAAAAGATTGAAAATAATCCCAGTGACCCTACATATATTAACACAAAATGGGGAGTGGGTTATTATTTCACTTAAACACGCGTGGTTTCACAGCATCCGCTGGAAACTTCTGCTTACATATCTGCTCATAACTTATGTACCATTAATTTTTTTCTTCAATACAATAATGCATTCAATACAAGAATACTTTGAGGGAGACAGAGAGAAAAAATTACAAAGCTCCGCGAATATTATTGCCGCGAACATTACAAAGTCCAATTACTTTGCCAACCTGTCGGATGAAACGCGTCGTCAATTATTGGATGCCGACTTAGATAACCGAAGTATGCAAGGCGGGTTCCGCATATTGATTCTCGATAACCGATTAATTGTACTGAATGACACCAACTATTCGGAAATAGGTGTAACAGCGTTTGTAGACGAGGTGCAAGTCGCGCTTGTAAATAAAAACGCCGTAGGTGTACATTCCGACGAACGGTCCATCTATGCCGCCGCTTCTATAGAAAATGAATTTTCTGAGACAGTAGGAGCGGTATTGCTGATTATTTCGATGGAGGATATATTCAATTCGGTATCGGATATACAGCAAAAGTTATTTGTGTACACACTATTGACTTCGATAATAATGGGCGTTCTGGTAATTGTGGCTTCGCAATTAATAATCGATCCGCTACGTAATATACTTGGCGTGGTTAAAAAGATGTCTGACGGACGTTTGGACCAACGAATTTACACAATCGGGCATGACGAGTACGCGACTTTAGGTCAGGCTTTTAATGAGATGGCGGATAAGCTGGAAAAAGTTAATACCAACCGCGCGGAATTTGTTTCTAATGTCTCGCACGAGCTGAAAACACCCCTAAGCTCTATGAAGATACTTTCTGAGTCGATACTGCTTCAAGAAGGCGTCCCCGAAGATATGTACCGAGAATTTTTGTTTGACATTAATTCCGAGGTGGATCGGCTGGCAAGGGTTGTAACCGATCTTTTGCAGTTGGTTAAGTTAGATCAGGGAGAACTGGGATTAACTATAAGACCGGTCAGTCTGAACGCGATGGTTGCGGATATTCTAAAACGATTGACGCCGCTGGCGGGGGTTAAAAATATTTCTCTTATCGTCGATGAAGTAAA
>JAISRJ010000247.1 GCA_031273705.1 Clostridiales bacterium | reverse complement strand
CTGTTCAAATGGAACGTTTGACACTTGATTACGGCGGCGAAATGCAAAAGCTGCACGTTATTGAGAGAGCCGCGATTTTCCATCTGAGGTTTGAAACGATACATCCCTTCATTGACGGCAACGGGCGCGTAGGCCGGCTACTGCTCAATCTTGAATTGATGAAAGAGGGCTTGCCTCCCGTCAACGTCAAATTCACGGATAGGCAGCGGTATTACGATTGTTTCAAGCATTACCGCGAAAACGATAACGACGCTTCAAAAATGACCGGGCTTATCGAAGAATACGCGATGTATGAGCTTAAACGGTACATTGAGATCGCGGAACAGTCCGATACCCTTAAAAGCCGCCATCCCGAAGATTTTGAAAATGAGTGCGGGATAGAACCATGAGCTTTAGGTTTTATGCGCATTACACGCGGGGCTTTACGGCGCATTTGGTAAATTTTCTATTCTACTTTTATACAAGCTCTCATATACTATATTGATCCAGATATATAGTAATGGGAGGCTTTTTTATGACGATAAAATATATAGGATTCGGAGGGCTTCCGACATTGACGAGAGGGTTGAAAGCGATCGTAGCCGCCTGCGCGATTTTGATAGCCGGCTGCGGCGACTCCGCGAACAATCCCTCGCCCCCACCTGCCACGCAGATTGACGAACCCATAGTCTCCGAGCTGTCCGAACCTTTGGGAACAGAGCTTCCTCCCGCGCAGACGAGCGCCCCGGCGGTAATAAACGTACCCAAAACCGGGCGCATAGGTTCCGACTTATCCGTTTCGCGCGCAATGGCGGCTAAAATGATCGCCCTAGCGTTATACAGCGAAGAATTCATAACCTCGATGGAGCGAGAGATTATATATACAGATACCAACGATTCACTATGGTATGATAAATATGTAAACGCGATATATATTCAAGGTGTTATGAGAACCTCCAGCGATTTATTTCACCCCAACGAACCTCTGACGTTGGAACAGGCGCAAGCCTTAGTAAAAAAATTAGACCAAAACCAAACCATCAAATTCAAAGTGTCCGAGGATAATCTAAAAAAAGCAATATCCTACGAATTATGGATTGACATATATGTAAAACTTTTGAATGCCTTGGACTCGCGGGATATTGACAGCAAGAGTTTTGTGCTTATGGCCGCGTCGGGCAATAACGCTCAATTGAGTAATTGGTATATGATAACCGACATCGGACCATATCGGCACGCGGGGCTGAATGTTAATCTGTATATCGATAATCGCTTAGATACTTTGGTTAAGGGAAAAGAAGTGCTGGCGCTGCTGGCGGTAACGGATTCCAAACCGACCGTCCCCAATGCCTATATAGTTTCGACGACCAAAAATTCCATAACAATTTTTTCCGGGGGAGTAGAACGAACTTACGAATACATTAATAATTTAAAAGATGTGGCCGGAGCGATTTGCGATATAAGAATTAATAAGATCCGGGCATTGGAAGTTAATGTAAAAACGCAAAATATGAATGGGGTGGTTATACGAACAAATAATTCGGTAATTGAGATTGATGAACAAAGTTTTTCGCGTGACCCCGATTTTAAAGTATATTCGATAGTTGACGGGGCTGTTAAATGGAAAGAAATGAAAGATATAATTGTGGGCACTGACATGGCGATTTTTTATCTGGATACAGAGAAAGCTTGCGCGGCCGTGATTACAAAAACCGTTTCGCCCCAAAATATCCGAGTGGCGCTAAATACCACAAAGTTCGCGAGTCTAATACATGAAAATGTTTTCGGTACATGTGACACTGAATATTTAATAAGCGCGTATGGTTTTGAGGAGGTAGCAGAGACGGGCGAGGTATTTAACATTAAGGATCTTCCGAGTGGCCGGGTAACTATCGAACCCCTGGAAGAAAAGGGTAAAATCCAGCTTATGAGCATAACCCGTGATTGGCCGGGCGGTGAATACCCAAAATATTCGGGTAAAATCGAAATAGGCGAAGAACAGGGAGGGTATTCCATTGTGAATGAATTGCCGTTAGAATTATATCTTTACTCGGTTGTGCCCAGCGAGATGCCCACGGTATTTGGGGTTGAAGCCGCCAAAGCGCAGGCAATCAGCGCCAGAAGCTATGCCTACAATCAATTCTTCGAGAATCGTTTTCACCGGTACGGCGCGCATGTGGACGATTCTGTAACCTCACAGGTATATAACAATATCCCCGCCACAGAAATATCCAAACAGGCGGTAGACGAAACAAAAGGTCAGGTAATAAGCTTTGACGGTTCGGTGATAGTCGCGAATTTCTTCTCAACTTCATCGGGCATGACCGCAAACAGCGGAGAAGTTTGGGCGGGTGCCGCCAAGCAATTCCCAACGGATAATAAACCGTACCTGGTAGCCTCGCGAGAGTATACCGGTAAAGATTACGGTGATCTTACAGACGAAAGCAACGCGTCTAAATTTTTTAAATCGCTGGATGTCACGAGTTATGACAGCGAGTATCCTTGGTTTAGATGGAATGTAAGCATGAGCGTGACGGAACTATCCGCGTCTATCAACGCGAATCTTAAAAAGAGATATGAAGCCGCGCCCAGTTTGATCAAAACCTTGCAGACGGACGGAAATTACCGCAGCCGACCCATAGACACCATTGGGCAATTGATGGATATGGAAGTTACCTCGCGCGGACAGGGCGGAAATATTATAGAGATGAAATTTATTGGAAAGCAGGCCGAGATATTGGTCGGAACAGAGTACAACATCCGCGCTCTGCTCCAACCCCGCTCACAAAATGATGGCGGCGACATTACAATCACCCGCAAAGACGGCAGTACAGTAAGTAACATCGATCTGCTGCCCAGCGCTTTCTTTTGCTTCGACAAAATCTCCGACGCCGATGATAACCTTAAAAGCCTGACAATTTATGGAGGCGGCTACGGTCACGGTGTCGGCATGAGCCAAAACGGAGTAAAGGGCATGATTGATAAAGGTTTCAACTACCAGCAAATAATCGCGCACTACTACCCCGGTACGGACGTTACAAAAATAAAAGGGTGAAAAGCGTCTGCATATAGTCAAACTAATTTATAAAACTATTAATTTATATTAAAAAATTAATAAATCCTGATTTTATCCCCCAAATCGGTTATAATTATGTCGACGAGAAAGGGGGATTCTATTGAAGGCTAAAGAAGTGCTGGAATTGTTACGAATTTCAAGACCGACGCTTTCA
>JAISRJ010000179.1 GCA_031273705.1 Clostridiales bacterium | reverse complement strand
TAAAAGTAAATGCTGTTGCCCTGTAATTTGCTGATTTGCCATAGACTTTTCAATATTTTCGTGTTAGAATTTTATGTAGATTTGCGGTTTGATGTTACAGATTCGTGGCAGTTTTATATGGTTTTCACACCAAATCGTAGATTGTATGAACCCACGCTGACATTTTCGGCAAGCCGAAAGTGCTGTAGGTTAAAGGCAAGAGCAAAACCTTACCGCCGTTGGCGGCGCAAAACAAAAAGGCAAATTATATTGCCGCGAGAATTGAGAAGGGAGATTATGCGATGACGGAAACAGTTATGACGATAAATTCGTTGCAAGAGTTTCTGATGAAAACGCTTAATACGGATAAGATAAAAGTTCGGGGAAATAATCGTGTTTTTACGATTGAACCCGTGGGAGAAAACGAATATAAATGTCCGCTTTACGGCGCGGCGGTTGGTAGTAAACTTACGGTCGATAAGTTCTTGGAGATGACACGCGAGGAGAATGAATCTTGGTAAATTACGTTTTGGACGCTTGTGCCGTTATCGCGTTGCTAAACCGTGAAGTCGGAGCGGAAAAAGTGTTGGAATTGTATAAAAAAGCCGCCGACAAAACGGTTAAACTTATTATGAATAAGGTTAATCTTCTTGAAGTTTATTACGGCTATTTTAAGGTTGACGGAGAAGAATTTGCCGAGCAGCAGCTTTCGCTTATTCGGAACAGCGAATTGAAATTGTTGATGTCCTGTCGGACGATTTAATGCGGCAAGCGGGAAAGTTTAAAAGCATACACAAAAGAATTTCTCTCGCGGACGCGTTTGCCGTCGCCCAAACGATTACAAGCGGCGGTGTTTTGGTAACGTCAGACCACCACGAATTTGACGTTATCGACAGCGCGGGAACAATCGAGTTTTTATGGATACGATAAGTTTGCAACAGAGTGAACGACCCCGGCGCAAGCGTCGAGGCTTCTAAGATTACTCTGGACAGTCGGCTTCCCGCTGTCCTTCCTCCCATGCAACATGGGATTTCGCACCTTAGTTAACCGACTACGAATTTACGTCTGTCGGCAGCCAAATAGCTGGGCTGGATTCACAATATACAAGACGGGAATACCCTCCGCATTTGCTTTGTACTCTATGAATATAATGCTTTAGTCGTTTGCTGAATTTAAGTTCCATATGTTTCAATAGACTTATCACGAATTGTTTGTATAAGTCCGGTTGGAAACTCAGGGTACATGCATTTTATTTTAGTATAGATTTCTTTGTGAACTATAGCTTTAGCAGGTGGTAGTTTAGTTACAGTAATTTACAGATTTATGAAACGAACGTGACCGAATTCCACGTGTTAACGAGTAAAGCTATCGTTACTGTCCAGCGGGTATGACTTGGCACACTAACGGGACAACTGCCGCGGGCAAGCGGCGGAAAACACGGCAATCAGTATAAGCGTGGCAAAATTCCAGGTACTCTAAATTTTGGCAAACTGGTAGCGATTGCTATAGCTTCTTGCCCCGGAGATTCGCTTTTTTAACGTACCATGGCTGCGCGGTAACAAGCTATCTTGTTATCATATTTGCAAAATGATATACTCTCATTAATAGAAATCATAACAAAGGAATAATAAAATGCTGATTACCCCGGATTCTTGGAAAGATTATGAATTGCTGGACCTCCATTACGGCGAAAAGCTTGAAAGATGGGGGAATATTATTGTTATAAGGCCGGATCCTCAAGTTATCTGGCAAGGTGATAGAAACGAAGCTGCTTGGAATAACGTTCATTTACAATACCACCGCAGCAAGTCAGGCGGGGGCAAGTGGGAGCGTAAAAAAAATATCCCGGATAACTGGCAGATAAAATGGCGTAACTTGACCTTTTTAATTCGCCCCACTGATTTTAAGCATATGGGGCTCTTTCCGGAACAAGCCGCAAATTGGGATTGGCTGACCAAAACAATTAAAGACTGTAAAACACAGCCTCGCATTTTAAATTTATTTGCCTACACCGGCGGCGCGACAGTCGCCGCCGCTAAAGCCGGAGCGCATGTTACCCATGTGGACGCCGCCAAGGGCATGAACCAATGGGCAAAAGAAAACGCCCGGCTTTCGGGCGTCCCCGCAGAAAATTTGCGTTTTATAACCGACGACGTAATGAAGTTTGTTCAGCGTGAGCAACGCCGCCAACACACTTATGACGGTATAATCATGGATCCGCCGTCTTACGGCCGTGGGCCAAGCGGCGAAATTTGGAAAATAGAAGATAAACTGTACGCTCTTGTTATGTCATGCTCCAAGCTTCTGTCACAACCGTTATTCTTTTTAATTAACTCGTACACAACGGGCTTTTCACCGATTGCGGCCTATAACATACTATATACTTTAATGTATAAAAAACACGGTGGCGAGGTAAGCTATGGTGAATTGGGTCTGAATTCAAAAAGCAAATTAATTCTCCCCTGCGGTATTTTCGCAAAATGGGAAAAGGATTAGAAATTATTTTTGCAAATTTTACTAATTAAAGGGATAACTGTGATACATCGCTCCGACGGTGATAATCTCGCACTTAGCCGCGGTTAATTCCATCACAGACTTTTTGAATGACTGGGCGTAGCTCTCACGCAGAATTAAATCCATACGCACAGTGTCGGTATAATTTGTCTCTGACAGAATAACGTCCGACTGTCCTATCAGATATTGCAGTTTACCCAAAAAAACATAGTCCGTTGTGAGCGAGATTTTTACACTACGGACTTTTTTCACTACATTACCCAACGGGTTTAACGAGTTTTCCCGGCTTGCGGGATCGGCCTTAAAAAGCAACTGCGCGCTGTGCCCATAGGCGTGTGTCAAACCTCCGGAGCCCAACAATACACCGCCAAAGTATCTTGTAACCACAATCATGGCGTTTTGCAAACCCTGGCGGCGAATGAGATTAAGCACCGGCATTCCCGCTGTTCCCGACGGTTCGCGGTCGTCGTTAAATCGTTCGGTTTTCTTGCCGGATTCGTCAGTCAAACAGTAAGCATACACATGGTGTCTGGCATCTTTATAAAAATTCCTGCGAGACTCCAAGAACGTCTTTGTATCTTCCTCGTTGTAAACCGCCCGTCCGCAAGAGATAAATCGCGACTTTCTGTCAACATATTCCGCTTCGCATTCCCTCTCAAATGTTAAAAACTCTTCAAGCATTCATCTTCACCATTACAAATTATCAGCCGCAAAAAATTTATCCATTACAAATTCACTCAAACGAGCGACAGTCTCCGAGTCCAGATAAGCCTTAATATATGTCCCCGCCTCCAAGTGCTTTTCTTCCAATATTTCGCCCCGCTCGTGCACCATTGTCACAAAACGGCCATCACTGTATGGAATCATCAAAAATATTTGTTTGCGCAAATCTTGAAGCAGTTTCTCTATATCTATAAGCAGTCTATCTATATTTTTTCCTGTCAGAGCCGACACGCCAACGGTCGTCCGCGCTATATTATCATTCGGCAAACGAACGTCAACCTCTTCCGAACCAACCTTATCTGACTTGTTAAACACGGTTATTATCGGTTTATCCAGCACTCCCAGATCCTTCAGCGTATTGTACACAACCGACATTTGTTCTTCTATGGCAGGGTTCGAGGCATCCACCACATGCAGCAGAATATCGGAATATTTCAACTCATCCAAAGTCGCCTTGAATGATTGAATTAAATGATGGGGCAATTTTTTTATAAAACCAACCGTATCTATAAATAAAGTCTCTCCGCCGTTAGGTAGTTTAGCGGCGCGGGTGACAGTGTCTAAAGTGACGAACAATTTATCTTCCGCCAAGACGCTTGCGCCGGTAATAGCGTTCATCAGAGTGGATTTACCCGCGTTTGTGTATCCGACTAGTGATACAACCGGATATTTACGACTTTGGCGCAATAAATCTCTTTGATCAGCAATTTCCTTCAATTCCTCGTTAAGATGAGCGATACGGTTGCGAATGTGACGCCTGTCACTTTCCAACTTTCTTTCGCCGGGCCCTCTTGTGCCTATGCCGCCGCCTAACCGAGACAAAGCTATTCCGTGCCCTGACAGCCGTGACAGCCTGTATTTTAACTGCGCCGTTTCTACTTGCGCCTTGCCGGCGGAGAATACAGCCCGACCGGCGAAAATATCCAAAATCACCATCGTTCGATCTAGTACGCTCGCATTAAGAACCTTTTCCAAATTTCTGTGCTGCGCCGGAGAAAGTTCGTCGTCGCAAACCACGCCGTCGGCATTGGTTTCTAACATCAATTCCCGCAATTCCTCCGTCTTGCCCGTGCCTAAATAAAACCGAGGATGCGCGGCTTCTCGCTTTTGAATTATACGCCCCACAGTCTCCCCGCCACCGGTTTCGACTAACAACGCCAGCTCTTTCAGATTTTCCTCGGCGGCATTGCCATCATCATCTTTTTCAATTGCAGCCAAAATGAATTTTTCTTTAACAGTTTGGGTCTGAAACATTCACACTCTCCTCTTCCGCGAATTTACGCGATTCATAAACCGCTTTTATTGTTATGACAATCGCCGGTCCTAATATCAAACCGAATAGTCCGAACATTTTAAGCCCTATGTACATTGCCATAAGCGTAAGCAGCGGATGAACCCCAATTTGACTGCCAAGTATACGCGGTTCTAAAATTTGGCGCGTTACCAGCACAATCAAGTAAATAACCAGCAATCCTATACCTGTGACATACCTTCCATTAAAAAAGCTGTACGCCGCCCAAGGCCACAGGATACTCCCGCTTCCGAAAATGGGCAACATATCCACAATGGCTATCAAAATACCGACAAACAGCGCGTAAGGATACCCAATAATAACTAATCCGACAACTACTATACAAGATACTATGCTCATAAGAATTAACTGCGCTTTAAAATAACCCCAAACAGCAAATAGCATTCCTTTTCGTACTATTTTTATATTTTCCGCAATCCAAGCCGGGGTTTTGGATTTTATCAGACTAAATATCTTTTCTCGATCTCTTATGAAAAAAAACGCGGAGATTAGACTCATCAGAAAAGTAATTAAAAAGCTTGGAATATTTGTAACTACGCGCATAGACCCGTCCGTAACACCAGAACTCAGGGGGGTAAGCAATGACACAAAATTAGCGTCCTTTATAAAAGCGCGCACGAATTCGGGGGCGGTCTGGAACATATCATCCAATTTTGCTCTAAATTCCGCTGTAATTCGCAAAAATTCATCAACATAGAATGGAACCGATTGGATAAATGACCGTGCTTCAAATATGATTTTATTTACGATAGTCGTACTTAATAATCCTAGTATCACTACAAATAACAAAACACAGATCGCCGACGCTAAGCCTTTTTTCATCTTAAAGCGTTTAGAAAATAACCGGGCAAGCGGAAATAATATAAGCGAAATAATAAACCCTATCACAAATGGGGCGATATATGAAAACAAATACGTGAAAAAAACATACAGGAATAAAACTAATACTACAACAAATCCTAACTTATCGATTCTTGCCTTATATTTTAAATAAAAATTGGGCATTAAAAACCTCCATAACAGAAGCCGGCACTCACCTTATATCATACGATATTTTCACTGATTCTACTAGTGAATTTTGAATTCTGAGAGATTTTTTTAATCCCAATATAATTCCGTCATGTATTACCTCGGACATTTTCATAACCAAGTGTAAGCGAGTGTTTTGTAAGACCGCAAAGTCCATGCCGGTCGCGATATTAACAATTCCGGCTATGGAAATATGACCCACTTCAGGCAGTTCCTTACTTAATCCCGACCCCGGACACAAAGATCCTTCGCCCATTGTAATGTATCCCACACTTTCGGCTTTACCCAAACAGGCGTCTATTGCGGCGACAAACGGATTTTCGTAAGCCGCGTTAATATAATCCAAAGTCTGCTGAATATTCTTGGCGTGAACCGGTTTTTCCAGTGTTCCAAATATAGAAACACATTTAACTTCCCGTTTATTTACAATAGATGATTTTAATTTATATCCGGTCAACGGTCCCAAACTGTCTCCCGTTGCTCTGTCAGTGCCGATACATAAAAGAATAATATGATCGAACGATACTTCTTCTAAATTATTGGCAAAAACTCTGGCTACCTGCTCGACCGCGTTTTCATCCATAGCGTTTATATAATTAACTTTTTTGGACACCGGATCTCCTCCTACATATGCACACATAGTCTAACCAAAATATTGGAAAAATCTTTTGGTAAGTTTTGGAATGACCGGATGTTTCCTCCGCAAGGTGTGACCGGATTTACAGTAGTCAGCGCCCTGATTTGTCATAATACAGAAAGTGATATACTTTCGTCGAGTTAAGTGACAAAAGATGATGATATATAGCTTAAAAAAAAATAGCAGATTTACACTTTTTCCTATTTATTTCAACTTGTTTATGTTATATTGTGCCTGTCTTTGCATAAAATATTTCATACAGGCAAATGTTTCAGGAGGAATTGTGATGGAACACTTTGAACTGCCCGCCAATATAAAACAAATTGGTTCAATTGGCGAAGGGCTTCGCATCTATGTTGAGGATTATGTGTGCTCATATCTATATACATATGCTGAAGCAGGCGGTTATCAAGAACGGATTGCGCTGCTGGTCGGTCGTTATCTGGTTATTGACAATCAACCGGTGTTATTTATCAGCGGAGCTATCCAAGGTAAATATACCGAAGTAAGAAATGGGCTGACGCTGTTTACCGAACGTTCGATGGATTACGCTCAGGGCTGCGTAGATCAATATTTCCCGGGTTTAAAGATAGTAGGTTGGATGCAGTCGCAGCCCAGCTACGGTGTATATTTAAACAGCGGTTATATAGACGTACACATAAGCCACTTCAAAAAGAAATATCAGGTAATGTTCGTTATGGATCCCATCGAGAAGACGAACGCGTTTTATACATACACAAAGAGTGGAATGACTCTGGAAGAGGCGAAAGGATACTTTATTTACTACGATAAAAACGAAAGCATGCACGAATACATGGTGCAGAACAAGATGGACACCGGCGATACCGCCTTAACGGTCGGGGAAGAGCACACGCCTCCCGAACGCCCTCCCGCCGCGGTCGGACTGCGCGCCCGTCACATTGGGCGGCAGGAGGAAAAGCCACAAGATCGGCGAATGGTTAATTTGCTGATAGGGTTAAGCGCGGTACTCTTTATCGTATCGTTTGTGATGGGCGCGGGATTAATTCAAAATCAGGACAGAATTTCGACTTTGGAACGACAGGTAGTGCAACTAAGCACATCTTACCGCAATATTGCGCAAGTCGTAAGCGGAGGTAACACAGCTTCCGTGTTTGCGGAAGAGAACGAACGAAGCATTGGAGAGGCTATATCCGAGACAGCGCCGCCGACGGAGAATCAAACTGCGCCGCAAGTTATAACCGAACAAATTATAGCGGCGCCGACTTCGGTGCCGACGGAAAAAGCAACTACAGAAAGTACTGATCCCTTGCCTGAGAAATATACTGTGAGAGACGGCGATACACTTAACTCGATTAGCTTACGATTTTATGGCAATAAAGACATGGTTGAGCGGATCATGGAGTATAATAACATTACAGATCCAAATCTTATAGTATCCGGAACTACGCTGAATTTACCTGCTAGATAGAAATATACATAAATACTTAAGAACACAAAGGGGATGTGAGGAAAATGTCCGTGTGGGGTGAAGATCAAGAAACATTCGAGGAGATTGCCGCAACGATAGCGCATGAAATAAAAAATCCGCTGGCGCTGGCGTTAGCCAATCTGGATATTATCAAGATCAGCGATATTGACGGGCAATTCAAAAAAAATTGCGCTGTCATAGAAAAAGAGTTGTTTAAGATAAACCAATTGGTATTGGATTTAATACATATCGCGCGTTCGGATGATCCGGATGTTGAATTCGATTTATCGGCAATGCTGGACGAGGTGATAAACGAATATCGGCATATGTATGAGAGCATTAATTTTGAATCAACAAGTGTATCACAAATTCTGTTTACAGGGCTTCCCAAAAAGATACGGCTAATATTTACGAATATTCTGAATAACGCGGTGGACGCGGTATCCGACGGGGGAAGAATCAGACTGGAAACGGAGATAGAGCCGTATAGCATTAAAATATCCATAAAGGATAACGGAAGAGGTATATCGGATTCTGATCTTATCAATATGAAATTCTACACGACAAAGACCAATGGGACCGGCATGGGATTGCACTATTGCAGAACAACCGCCGCTCATTACGGAGGGCGATTTACCATCCAAAACCTGCCGGAAGGCGGTTGCGTCGCTATAGTAGAATTGCCTAAGAAGGGGCAAACCTAAG
>JAISRJ010000176.1 GCA_031273705.1 Clostridiales bacterium | reverse complement strand
CTCTTTTCAACAAGCATGGATAGATTCCATTCGCATAACTTATGAGAAATCAATGGAATTCTCGGACATTACGTCTCCGTCAAAACGCAATAATTTAATCCTTTTTTATGTCGCCGGACAAGTTGCCCTCCTCAGCAATTGGATTTTGGCAAATTGCAAAGAGCCGGTGAAAGATATCGCTCATATATCGGCACAGATATTATTTTACGGTGTCTTTTCCCAAAAAAATACAAAAACACGCACATAAGTCGAACAAATTAATTTGACAAATATATCAGATATGTCAAATTTTTATTGTACATTTAACAAAAAATGTCCAATAAAGTCTGGATACTCCTCATAAGATATTTGTTGACATCTTACTATCCTATGTTACGCTAAAACAGTGTTACAAATATAAGGAGGTATACCATATGGAGAGAGTGGAAAAAATTACGATTGATACAGAAAAATGCATCGGATGCAAAAAGTGTATCAAAGCTTGTTTTGTGGATGTTTTACGGTTTGATGAAACAACGAAAAAAGCAGTTGCCGCATATCCGCAAGAATGTGAATGGTGTTTGATATGTGAGGAGCAGTGTTCTGTGGGGGCAATTTATGTGCAGCCTAAAATACCAGCGCCTATGTTTAAGATGTCTGTTTGACTAAAACAATTAAGGAGAGGAAAGTGGATATGAAAAGTTTAGAAGGATTAGGCAAGGTCCTGACTACGGATGTTTTAGTGATCGGAGGGGGAATCGGAGGCATACCGGCGGCTATAAAGGCCAGGGACAATAACGTCGATGTGCTAATCGTAGATAAAGCATACGTAGGGTTTGGGGGAATGGCCCCCCGTGGTGGAAACGGAATACTGGCCCTGCCAAGCAAGGGTGGAATCGATGAATATGTGGCCTTTATAACGAAAGACATCGGCCTGTATTTAAATGATCAGAAACTCCTCAGAAAATACGCGGAAATGATTTATCCTACACTTGAGGCGCTTCATAGCTGGGGTGTTGAGCTTTCCACCGAGAAAGACGGGACATTGGCGTATTTTCCTTTCATAGGGAGTCCATTGTACAATACGGGGATAAACTTGTACGCAACTGATAATATGAGAAAAACGGCAGTCAAAAAAGGAGTTAAAATCCAGAACCAGGTAAATGTCACTTCACTTATTAAGTCAGGCGGCAGGGTTGTTGGCGCGGTGGGATTTGACATTGTTGACGGAACCTTCTATATTTTCCGCGCAAAAACAGTAATTGTTGCCTGTGGGGCTTGTGAGTTCAAAACCACGCGTATGTTCACCAACAATGGAGAAGGAACCAAGTTGGCCTGGGATGCGGGTGCCCAGATGAGAAACGCTGAATTCGCCTTTGTAGAGATTGCAAGCGAAGAAACAGCGGAAACCATTCATGGAGGACATACTTTCGTATTCAATCAGAAGGGAGAAAATATCTGGAAGAAATATGTAAAATGGAACGCCTCCGATGTCTGCGCTGATATGATTTTGGGGATGGAAAAAGAAATGCGCGAAGGAAACGGGCCATTATTCATAGACCTGGACGTAATGCATAACGATGAAGGCTGGAAGGCGGAAACAGTTGGGCTCTTTTCCGACACGGGGGGACCTAAAAAACTGTTCCCGGATAAGCTTAGCTGGGTCAAACGCCAGATTGAAAGAGAGCACAAATATTTCACTCAAGGCAGCAAGCCCGTTGTAACCTTCACTATTCATGGAAATTTGGGCTGTGTGCGGGTGGATGGGGATATGAAAACAACGGTAGACGGGTTGTATGTAGTGGGTTGGGACAACGCAAACGGAAGCGCGATTCACGGCGCGTTTCCACAGCCCGCGGGTCAGCGCGGTGGAGGCTTTATGCATAGCGCCGCAACGGGCATTATTGGAGGAGTCAGCGCGGCCAATGAGGCAAAATCTTTAGGCTCTCTTGCGGAAATCCCGACGGACCTGATCTCCGAATTAAAGGAAAAAGCATACGCGAATTTGAATCAAGAGAAGGGGATAAACCCCCGTGAGGTTCTTGACAGAATACAGAAGGCCGTATGTCCTATTGATGTTTTTTTGAGAAGAAGCGAAGCGTCACTGAATAAAGCAATAGGCCTATTAGACCAAATTAAGGCGGATTTGCCCAAAATGGCCGCGGCGGACTATCATGAACTCAAGCTCTGCAGCGAAATGAATGCCATGGCATTGACCAGTGAACTCATGGTTAAATCCGCTCTTGCGAGAAAAGAAACCCGTTCTTTCCATTACCGTGAGGATTATCCAAAAACCGATAACAAGAATTGGCTGAAATGGGTGGTTGCCAATAATGTGAACGGTGAAGTAGTAACCTCAACGGAAGATATTCCCATCAAGGAATATCAATATCAGCCGCCCAATATTTGAGACAGAGGAGAAAAGACATGGCAGAGAAAAGCAAAACATCATCAAGATCCGATGAAAAAGCCGAAGCTTTCGAGCGCGTCACGAGAAAAGTGTCGTATGACGGCAAGAAAGAAAT
>JAISRJ010000130.1 GCA_031273705.1 Clostridiales bacterium | reverse complement strand
GACAGCGGTAATAACGAGCGCGCCCCCATGTGTGGTGTGCCCGCTCACGCTTTAGAAAGTTACCTGACAAAGCTGGTAGAAAAAGGATATAAAGTGGCTATCGCCGAGCAAATGGAATCTCCTAAACAGACGAAAACCCTCGTGCGTCGCGACGTGGTGCGCGTTGTTACGCCCGGAACCATTATTGACTCCTCCGCACTTAATTCGGGGAAAAACAACTACATTATTTCCGTGTATCAATGCAAAAGCGGATTTGGCTTGGCCGCGGCGGATGTTACAACCGGCGTGTTTACGGCTGTCGCGTTTAATACGGACGATCATAAGCAAGTGCTGGATGAGATAGCCCGAATAGTACCCAGAGAGATTATTATTAACGAGGGCTTTGAAAATATTCGCGATGTCACTCGCGTTACCATGATTCGACCGCAGGTTTACGCCCTGTCCGCGTTTCATACATCCAACGCCTTTCAAAAGCTGACCGAGCATTTTCATACTTTAGATCTAAAAGGTTTTGGAATAGAGCAAAATGACTTGGAGGTAAACGCCGCGGGTTCGCTGCTGATTTATCTTAGCGAAACACAGAAGAATAGTCTTTCGCATATAGTCTCTATAAAAAAATATTCGACGGATAAGTTCTTGACACTGGATTTTGCTTCCCGCAGAAATCTGGAGCTTACCGATACAATTCGCGGCGGAAATAAAAAACATACTTTGCTATTTGTGCTGGATAACACGAAAACGCCGCTGGGTGCCCGAACTTTACGGCAATGGATAACTCAGCCCCTTCGCGACGCGAAAGAGATTAATCGTCGATTGGACGCAGTGGAAACTTTTGTAAATAATCCCTTTGCAAGGGAGGAATTGCGGGAATGTTTGAATACCGTTCACGATATGGAACGCGTTATGTCCAAAATTATTTATAATACGGCTAACGGCCGCGATTTATTCAGCTTAAAGGCATCTGTTAAGAATCTGCCTAAATTAAAAAAATTATTGGCGGAATTTTCTTCGGAACTGATTAATGAGATAGAGACATTTTTCGATCCGCTGATAGATATTTTTGAAATGATAGACGCCGCGATAATAGACGAACCTCCTGTAAGTCTTAAGGACGGCGGATTTATAAAGGACGGGTACGACAAGAACTTAGATAATCTGCGCGAGGCAAAGTCAGACGGCGCCAAATGGCTGAAAGATCTGGAGGAAAAAGAACGCGTCACAACTGGCATTCGCAAGCTTAAAGTTGTTTATAGCCGTGTGTTCGGCTATGCGATAGAGATCTCTAACGCCAATAATTTGCCTATCCCCGAGCGGTATAACCGCCGGCAAACGCTTGCGAATTGTGAAAGATACATCACCGACGAACTAAAGCGTATAGAAGACGCGATTATAGGCGCCGATGAAAAAATAACCGCTCTGGAATATGAATTATTCTGTGAACTGCGGGATAGAATCGCGTCGGAAGTGACGCGCATACAATTAACTGCTTCTATGATAGCCGCTCTGGACGCCTTGCAAGCTCTGGGCGATAAAGCGGATAAAGGCGGTTATGTAAAGCCGATTGTGGATGAATACGATCAGATCGAAATAAAAAACGGACGGCATCCGGTGGTGGAAACCGTTTTGAATTCGTTTGTTCCGAACGATACATTATTAGATGGCGCGGATAACGCCGTATCGATAATTACCGGACCGAATATGGCGGGTAAATCTACATATATGCGTCAAATCGCTCTTATTGTGCTAATGGCGCAGGCTGGCAGTTTTGTGCCTGCCGAACACGCGCGTATCGGGGTGTCGGACAGAATTTTTACCAGAGTTGGGGCATCGGATGATCTGGCGTCGGGGCAATCTACATTCATGGCGGAAATGTCCGAAGTCGCGAATATTTTAAACAACGCCACCGGCAAAAGTCTGCTGTTGCTGGACGAAATCGGACGAGGCACAAGTACATATGACGGTTTATCTATAGCCTGGGCGGTGTTGGAGTACATCGCCCAAAATATTGGGGCAAAGACATTATTCGCAACGCATTATCATGAGTTGACCGAGTTGGAAGGTAAATTACCGGGCGTGAAAAATTATAGAGCCGCCATTCAGGAACGAGGAGAGGAAATTATCTTTTTGCGCAAGATCGTACCCGGCGGCGCGGATAACAGCTATGGGATACAGGTCGCGAGATTGGCGGGCTTGCCGAGGGGATTACTGGACCGCGCGCGCGTAATTATGGATGAGTTAAATAATGTAGATATTGCCAAAAAGGCCGAGACACGCGCGATAGTGTCACGAGGGGCGGGCAACCGCGGTAAAAAAGTATTTGAGAATCAATTGGAGTTAGAGATATAGTACTACTGCCAACCTTGGTGATTTGGCTTATTAACGCAAGGTGTAATCCGTTCTGCGAGTAAGAAAGGAAATTATCATATGAATTTTAATAATATAGAAGAAAGCGCATCTGTCGATTTTGCTTTACAGGATTCCCGTCCCAAAATCAAACGGCTGGACACGACTATGATTAACCGCATTGCGGCCGGCGAAGTCGTGGAACGACCCCTTTCCGTCGTTAAAGAGTTAGTAGAAAATTCTATTGATGCCGGCGCTTCGTCGATAACAGTCGAGATAAAAGACGGCGGCGTCGCCTATATGCGAATAACCGATAACGGCAGTGGTATTCCAAAAGATCAGGTGTTAGACGCGTTCGCCCAACACGCAACCAGCAAGATCTCCGAACCGGACGACTTAGGCCGCATTGTGACTCTTGGTTTTAGGGGAGAGGCATTGTCCAGCATAGCGGCTGTTTCACAGGTTGAGATGGTTACAAAGCCGATTAATGATATAACGGGATACCGAGTGGTTATTCACGCCTCTAA
>JAISRJ010000125.1 GCA_031273705.1 Clostridiales bacterium | reverse complement strand
CGGGCGGTTTTCGAGCGTTGCAGGGCGATGTATATCAGGCTGCCGTAGTCGATTATACCTGCAGTATCAACCAGTTCCGGCCGTCCGCCCCAGGTACTTTCCGTGATGGCTACCTGGTATTCGTTCATATTCCCTATGACCGACCAGGTTTGCGCTACCTGGGGGATCTTTCCCAGCGGTTTGCCGGTATCCCATTCCACTACGTCTAACATGGCGCCTACCGGCCAACTTGCTGCCGGCCAGTGATATAATTCGCCGTATAAGTTATGCGAGTCTGCCGCATAGCTAATCATTACCGAGCCGTCGACCGAGGCCTTCTTCCCTACCAATAAACCTGTGCAGGCCAGGGCTTTCACGCCTGCAAGCAAGGCTGCGCAAGCAGCCATAATAATCCATTTATTCTTCATACACTATACATTTTTTGCGTAAAAGTATAGTATTTCTCCGAATAAATCTCCTATTTTTCAGAACTTCATTCGTAGGATACGGATCGCGTTCAGGATAGCAAGCAGGGCGACGCCTACGTCGGCAAAGACGGCGGCCCACATCGTAGCGAGTCCTACGGCACCCAGCAGCATGACAATCAATTTGATACTAATTGCCAGCACAATGTTCTGCAACACAATCTGTTTGGTGGCTTTGGCTATGCGGATGGCAACAGCTATTTGCGAAGGACGGTCGGTTTGTATCACCACGTCGGCTATCTCGATGGCAGCGTCGGATCCCATCCCCCCCATAGCGATGCCTATATCGCTAAGTGCCAGCACGGGAGCGTCGTTGATGCCATCGCCTACGAAGGCTACCACCTTGGAGGGGTAGGCCTTCAACTGTTCCAGATGCTTCACTTTTCCTTCGGGGAGGAGGTCGCCATAGGCTTCGTCTATCCCTATACGCTCGGCTACGCTACGGGTGACACTTGCGCGGTCGCCGCTCAGCATCACGGTTTGGCGGATACCTTGCGCGTGGAGTTGGCGGATGGCATCGGCAGCATCTTCTTTCACTTCGTCGGCAATGCGGATGTAGCCGGCGTATTGGCGGTCGATGGCCACAATCACGGCGGTATCGGTCAGTGTGTCAATCGCTTCGTCGTAATCCACCTCGTATTCGCGCATCAGTTTGCGGTTGCCTGCCATGATTTCTTGTTCTCCCTTATAGCCCCTTAGCCCTTTGCCGGCCAATTCTTCTACCTGCCTCAGGGGGGCGGCATCCAAGGGAGGAGCAGCGGCTACGATAGCTTTGGCCACCGGATGGGTGGAATGTTGCTCCAGCGAGGCGCATATACGGAGCAGTTCGCCGGCCTCATAATGGGGCGAAACAACCTCCTGTACACGGAATACGCCTTTCGTCAGCGTACCCGTTTTGTCCATGACAACGGTATTAACGGAAGCCATCAGGTCGAGGTAATTGGCTCCTTTAAACAAGACGCCGTGACGGGAAGCCGCACCTATACCCCCGAAATATCCCAGCGGAACAGAGATAACTAAGGCGCAGGGGCAGGAAATCACTAAAAATACCAAGGCGCGATAGAGCCAGACATCGAACACATAATCAGACAGGATGAAATAAGGTAAGACGGTGATAAGCAGCGCCAAACAGAAGACAATCGGCGTATAGACCTTGGCAAATTTACGTATCAGCAGTTCCGTCTTCGCCTTGCGCGAGGCGGCTTCCTGCACCATCTCTAATATACGCGCCAGCGAGCTGTCGGTATAAGCCTTTTCCGCCTTTATCTCTACGGATTTGTCGATACTGATCATGCCGGCCAAGACGCTCTCACCGCGCCGGATGCTGCGGGGACGACTTTCGCCCGTCAGCGCCGAGGTGTTGAAACTGCCTCCCTCAGAGAGCAATGTACCATCGAGCGGCACTTTCCCTCCGGCTTTCACCAACAAGGTATCGCCCGGATTAACCGCTTCGGGCGAGATTTCGATATGCCTCCCTTCATCTATGACGGTAGCCGTATCGGGGCGCACGTCCAGCAACGCTTTGATATTGCCACGAGCCTTATTTACAGCCGATTCCTGAAACAGTTCGCCCACCGAATAAAACAGCATCACGGCCACCCCTTCGGGATATTCGCCAATCAGAAACGCGCCGATAGTAGCAATCAGCATCAGGCTGAACTCATTGAAGAAGTCCTTCTCACTGAGGGTTTTCCAGGCTTCTTTCATCACCGGAAAGCCGACGGGCAAGTAAGCGGCTACGTACCAAATCAGCCGGAGATAAGAAGGGAGAGGCCGCGCCCAATGATCGCAGGCGACACCTATAACAAGCAGCATTAAACTAATGCTGGCAGGAAGAAATTTTTTCCAGGCAAGCGCCGGCTTTTCCGCTGGGCCAGCCTCATCGCAGCAGCAAGTGCGCGGAGCAGGATGTGAGTGTGTATCCATCTTTTATAACTATTACGTTTTTCTGATGGCAAAGGTATGGGAACGGTAGTGCAACTAAGTTGCAAACTTCGAACAGTGGCGACAAAGCCCTTTCAGTACGAAATTGACACTCTCAAGCAGAAAACCGGGCGGCAGTTGCACCTCCGGTATCGAGATATTATCAAGGCAGAAGGTTTTCCCACACTTCGTACAATAAAAATGTACGTGCAGGTCGTTCAGTGAGCAGGTGCAACAACGCTTGCACACTGAATATTTGACAGAGCCTGAGCCGTCGTCGATACTATGTATCAGCAGCTTCTCGTGGAAAAGCGAGATCGTGCGGAAAAGCGTCGATTTGTCCACCGTATCCAATTTGCTTTCCATATCCAAGAGGCTGAAAGCCTGCGGATGTTCCACCATCGCCTTAAACACTAACAGCCTGATAGCCGTAGGCTTAACCCCTCTCGCTTCCAATCTTTCAACATATTCTTCCATCTCAGTCAACTATCCATCATACGATCCTTTTTCACAGCCCATCCCTCTCACCTAAGGACAAAGCCATATCTGTGACAAAAATAGCCTTTTTAAATAGAAAGTTCTTTATCTTAATCAAATAAACTTGTTTGATAGGCTATGTTTGATTTTATAGTTGCCTTTCTTGATATAATTGTTCTTACGCTTTCCTGAAGATTTTTTCGGCTTATTATCACAATGTCCTTTTGTTCTCTTATCAGTTGTCTGCTCAAATCAAACATCGGATTGTCCAAATCTGTTTCTTGGTTATAAATTACCGCTCGAGGAATTGAATAATTTAACGCATATTCCATTGCTAACCTTGAACCACTATCATTCCCTTGAGTATTCTTCGCATAACTTGCAGACAAAATAATACTGTCACTGAATAATGCCTGCAATCTATCACGTTCTTGATAGCGACCACTTAATTCCATTTTAGATTTTACATCTTCATAGTATTCTGTTATCAATAATCCATTTTTTTGCACTATTTCGCTTGCAAGATATTTATTCGCTGTAGGCATAATATTATTCAGGGGACTCGGTAAAATAGCGATTGTTTTCCCATTAGCACTTAATGTTTGTTCATGCGCAATGGAGTCGCAGCCTAAAGCCAATCCACTAATAATAGTTATATTGTTCTTGATCAATTCCTCAACCACCTCTCGTTCTACAAATTCAATATCCTTGTCAGGATTAAGTAATCCAATAACTGAGATATTTCTATTTGTAGTTTTTAGCAGTGATAAGTTGCCACAATAAAATAAATAGACGGGCTGCTCACTACTTTTTACATTTCCTCTGTATTGTGGAAAATTCTCATCACCCATCGCCACCAAACCGTCAGCAAAACCGTCTAACTTTTTTAAGTTGTCTTGTAATTTCGCTTTAATTCTTTCAAATTCCGACATAGTAATCGGGGCATCTTGTTTTGAATTTTTATTCAGCAGAGATACTATCGTGTCAGCACTTTCATCACCTTTCAAATTTTTAATGAGCCATGCTCTGCCAATACCTTTATAAGTTTTTGCAGTTAAAATATTTATTGCATTTTCCGTATAAATCATACATTTTGTGTATTTAAAATTCAACTATTTTTGTATATAAAGTTAGTGATTTTCTCTAAAACCTTGACACAGTTTTCCCAACCGCATAAAAGATCACAGACCTTGCACCTTTGTTTAACAAAGCTTGTATTACATCTTCGTCAATATTTACTGTTCGCGTATATAAATCGTCTATTAGCAAAATATCTTTTCCTCTTACGTTGTCAGATATTGAGCAAGTATCCGTTGTTATACCAACATAAGGCATTGAACCATCGTTTAATTGTGTGGTACATCTAAGATGCGTTGTCTTCGTGTTTATACGCCTGATAATATAATCCGTCCCATCTTCAAAACCATGCAATTGCGATATGCAATCACGAATTGTAGTTTTAAAAAGTTTTTGGTTGGGCTGATAAAAGCCTTCCTCTTTCGCTCGCGGAGCTACACAAACTGTCATACTTGTCAAATTTGCTTTCTGGAGAATTGAGGGTAAATCTTGACTTAAGATATTTTTCAACCATGAAACCGCACTGAGCAAATCATTTTTCGGCTCATTCCCTGATGTGTTTTTTAGTTTTACAACCTGACATTCCACTGTTCCTGGATTTCGCCATTTTCCTCCACCAACGTAATCAGAGTAATAGTATGCTTGTGTATCTTGTGTCAAATACTCGTTTGCTGTGATAGTAAATGTATTCATATTTAAAAGTATTTATTTGTGATTTTAATAATATTATCATTGGGTATCCCCGTCCGAATAGCAGCATCAATCTCTGCTTTTTCGTTTTCAAAGACTACGGTAGAAGCAGTATCAACTTGTAGATAATTAACAGCGTATAGATATTTATTGTATCCGCCATAATTTTCTTTTGTCAAAACCTTACTGAAATATCTATTGAGATTATGATATTGTAAAGTAATCATTGCTCTTTCTTCGTGACTGTTGGTAACTAAAATTATTTCTTTTGAATTGTAAGTTGCCATAATCAATTCAAACAGCGTAGTATTTAGCGAAGTTGAAGATAGATATTTCGAGTAATATTGATTTTTCAATTTCACTATATTTTTTTCATCTATTGCAGTTACACTTGGGAACATTCTTCTGAAAGTTTCACGCGTAAATCGCCCATTCCGGACACAGGTGTAATTAATATCACACAATAAGACTTCCTTCATTGCCTTTTTATACGCTAAATAACTTGCATAATTTGTATCTACTAAAGTCCCATCTAAATCGAACATTAATACATTCGCTTTCTTTATTATTTTTCGCATCGTGTGTAGTTTTTGTTTCACGATGCAAAGTTACAACTAAGCTATGCAGCGATTCTGCATAGTTATAAAAAATCTATAATTTTCTCAATAGCCATAAACAACTTCAGAACACCTTCGCTTGTTTTAACATCATGATTGAGATATTTACCTTTTGAGTTTTTTTTGTCCAATATTCTTTTGTCATTATGCACAACACCGTTGCGTTTGGTTATCAAAAAAGACAGCTCGTGTATAAATTGATTATCTGTTTTCTTCCATTTCTGAAAATATAATCCTGTAATCTTTTTTGATTCCGGTATCTTTTTCCCTTCAACCACGGTACCTTTTACATATTTACTCGGTGTTTTGTCCCATTCCCAATCATGCAAATTCCCAATTTCTGAAATAATTTCCCATTTGTCATCTTTCATTATAATAAATTGATTATTTATTATTTCAATAATCATATAAAGCGCAACAAAAGAATAGGAAAAATCAGTTTCTGTTTGTGCTTTTGAAATCATATTCCAAAATAGATTGAGTTGATTGACAATTTCCTCTAAAAATTCAGAAGGGTACGACGACAATGAGGATAATCTGTCTTTTATTGTTTGCATTTTTGAATATATACGAGTCAAAAAGTTTCGTTCAAAACATTTTCTAACATCTTCTTGAAACTGTTTGTAATTCTGTTCTGAAAAAGCTTTTGTGAAATTATATTCCGGCGATTCCTTCATATAATAACCGTCTGCACCGGCATCTAAAAGTGCTTTCAAGTTCCAAACTTTGTTTGAAGCCGTGAAAATTATGACTTGATTTCCTTGATTAAGCGATTTTATTTTCCGCAAAACTTTCATTCCGGAAAAATCTTCAGTTTTCAAAATATCTTCTTCTTCCAAACCATTCAAACGCAAATCAACAAGGTATAAATCGAAATGATTGTCTGTGATTATCTTTTTATTTGGTTCGAAAAGGGCATCAAAATCTTTGACTTTCTCGTTTATCACTACGAAATCATCGGGCGAAGAAGTTTTGAATACCTCTCTCAAAACCGTATCCCAACCATTATCAGCCTCGTCGTCAATTAATAAGATCCTTTTTCCTTTTGCTTCAATATAATTTGGCTTGCCAACAGCAATTTGTCCGACAATTTTCAATCGCGAAGGTTTCAATTTTTCGGTATTGTTGAAAGCCGATACGTATTTGAAATAGAGTGTTTTCTTGAACTCAGCGTCTTTGGGCAAGGCGTTTGTGTTGGCAGCCTTGTCCATTGCAAAAGCACCCCAAATATTTGCCAAAGAGTGTCTGCCAAAGGTTTCATCGGGTAGAATGTGAATAATTTTCAGAAAGCCTGTGAGGTAATCATTTTCGCTCAAACCTTCAATCATTTCAATTTCGGATTTAAGCACGGCAATATCTTCCAATTCGGAAAAATAAGTGCCTTTTGTTGCAAGTATCTGACTAAAAATTCCTGTTTTTAACATAATGGAATTAAGCGACAAAGTGCTTACAAACAGTATGGGAACAAGCGTTTTTTCGTGCAGTTCGTCAATGCTCAAGCGAATATGATAAGCGATTCGCAGTGAAAATGTCGGTTTATCGCCAATTTCTATCACAAGTTTTTCGATGTCGATGTCGTTGGGTTGAAGCAGTTGCACTATCCATTTATGAATTTCGACATCGTTAATCAAGTTGGGAATCTCAATAAAATTGTCCCCCAACTTCTTCATGGTCTGACTGTTACCAAGAATGAATATTTCTTCCATATTTATTAAAACTTTCTGTTATTTTATTTATTCTTTTTCTAAACTCACTAATTTTTACTGGATTATCTTCCAAGTCATTGAATATTTCAGAGCGTTTGCTTCCCGGAAA
>JAISRJ010000070.1 GCA_031273705.1 Clostridiales bacterium | reverse complement strand
GCAAGAAAGGTAAAATTTCTATGATAAAACGCTTCTTGGGTATGCCATACCGATGGGCGATAATGTACTCTGTTTTTTTAACATTCGCGGTTGCTTATGTTTTACTTGACACCTTCGTTATACCGAAGAGTTATATGAGCGCCGCTGATAATTTACCCATGGTTTCTCGTACTGCCGGCAATCAGACGGATTACGACGACGTGTCGCCAACAAAAGACACGAGCGAAGCCATCGAGTCTGTAATAACAGAAGAAACACCTAAGCCGAGAATATCCGATACATATTACGCTGATGAAAACATCGTAATAAATATAGAAACCCTTCGGGCTTATAACACAACCATCCATATAGCGGATATTAGCGTAACAGACATAAACTACTTTAAGTGCGCGCTTGCGGAAAATACATTTGGGCGCAATATCAGCGGCAAGACTTCGGTAATCGCGGGCCAGCGTAACGCGATCTTCGCTGTTAACGGAGATTATTACGGCTTTCGAGATGTCGGCTATGTAGTAAGGAATGGAACGCTTTATAGGGGGACGGGGAATAATGAAGCGTTGATTTTATTTAAGGACGGCAATTTTGCCGTGTCGGATGAAACCGATATATCTTCCGAATCCGTTCAATCGGCGTGGCAAATATGGTCGTTCGGTCCCGCGCTTATTAAAGAAGGTTCCATAAGCGTCACTACGAACAGCGAAATTTCCGGGCGGTCTTCAAACAGCAATCCGCGCACCGCAATCGGGATGATAGAACCTCTTCACTATATCTTCATTGTGTCAGAAGGTCGCACAAATGATAACCAAGGGCTTTCACTGTTTCAATTAGCGGGGATATTTGATGAACGCAAATGTACCACGGCGTACAACTTGGATGGCGGTGGTTCTTCAACAATGTATTTTAACGGAAATCTAGTTAATAATCCGACCACAAACGGCACACGGATTAATGAACGAGAGGTAAGCGATATTGTTTACATCGGATACGAATAAGTCAAGTTACATAAAAAAAACCGCGCTCGCCTATCTATGGGTTAGTATCGCGTGTGTATTAATCGCGAATATATATTCGCTGTTCGGTCACGGTATACGCTCGGATTATATGGACTATATGTTTTTATATCCGTTTGCCAGTAGCGCGTTGTTTATTCTCGTATGCGAAACTTTTCAGGGGAACAAAGTCCGCAGATTATTCCGTCTGGGGTTTAATCTTTATAATTCCGGCATTGCCGCCCTAACGGCGGGTTCTTTGCTTAACGGCGTCATGGAGGTAGCCGGCACAGACGCAAAGCAAATAAAGCTATTTTATGTGTTTGGTTGGATACTTGCGATTAGCGGGGCAATATCATTAATCCTTGACGTAAAGCGTGTCAAGATCGGGTAGTATTTTTGGCGGATAAGAACGCGCGCCCAAAATACTACCTTTCTTTTGATAATATCTGTTATGCCTGGTTGTTTGAGGTATGTCATTGGCAAATGCTTACGCTCGCGAGTATAATAGCGACGGATCTTGACAAGATCAATTAATATTAAGCATTTCTAAGACATTAACCAGGATTTCACTTATTTGTGAGCGAATTATCAGCTTAGCGGAAAAATCATGGATAGTTGGGGATTTATTAAGTATAATAAAATTCTTCCCCTGGAAAAAACTTATCAGGCTCGCCGATGGATGTACCAGCAACGATGTGCCCCCTACAATAAGCGTATCCGCGTTAAGGATAATACGCGACGCTTCGGATAATAGATCATCATCAAGTAATTCTTCATAAAGGGTTATACTTGGCCGGACTATTCCTTCACACTTTGCGCAATACGGTATGTTATCTCTGCAATGTCTTTCATTAAATATGTAATCCAAAGTAAATTCAGCGCCGCAATCACCACAATAATGATGTAGATTTGATCCATGAAGTTCCAATACATTTTTACTGCCTGCGGATTTGTGCAGACCGTCAACG
This sequence comes from Clostridiales bacterium, assembly GCA_031273705.1. Taxonomy (GTDB): domain Bacteria; phylum Bacillota; class Clostridia; order Lachnospirales; family WQUN01; genus JAISGK01. The sequence goes on along the minus strand of JAISRJ010000070.1, from coordinate 1,102 downwards.
TTTTGAGTTATGATCGCGTGAAGTTTTCCCGCGCTTTCCAATTTTGCAAGTGCGTAGTGGGCCGCGTTTGGTTTAGCGGTTAAAGTAACCAGGTTTTCTTTATAGTGTTTAAAGAATTGAGCCGGATGTTGTTTGAACATGGTGTGTGATAGAAGCCTGTCGGGAGGATAAGCATAAACTTGACGCGCCTCAAAAATGCCGGACTTTGAGCGATAATTTGAAATTCCACTCTCAGTGGAAACACCCTCGCCTCCGAAAAAGACTACATTATCGCTTAGCCTAATCAAGTCCGCAAGTTGGCGGTATTTTGAATAGGTAGAAATAGCATCACCATTAAGCGCAATAAACTCAGCGTAAGTTTTGGCGCTTTCCCTTTCTTTAATGTATTTACGGAATATTTCTGTGTACTGTCATGACTTTTTTAAATAAACTGCTGTACAGGAATTATTATACTAGAATAGGGAAATATTAGCAAGATTAAATTACGCCACTGATTAAATTACGCCACAAGACGCAGGAATGAGACGCGGAAGTTGACATGAGTTAGCCCATGTCTTATAATTCATTTTAGCATGGAGTTTGCTTTATATTAACGCCGGAAAATATGGCTCCACAGTACACATCGACCGACCAATCATTGAACGCGTTGCAGAGTTAGCCGAGAAACACGCAGTTTCTCGTATTGCCGTATCTTTAGCATGGCTGATGCAAAAGAAAATTTGTACGGTGCCTATTGTGGGCGCTACTAAAGCAAGCCATCCTGAAGGCGCGGCAGCGGCAGTTGGTTTTAAACTTTCAAAAGAAGAAGTTACCTACCTAGAAGAACCGTATCAGCCGCATAAAGTTGCGGGGGCGTTACATAAATCATCTTCTTAAAGCGGCGGGCGACTTAAGACTACGAAACTCCAATTTCTGTTCATCGGTAAAGCGTCTTGACTCGATCATTTTCTGGAGAGCTTTATTACGAACCCAAACTGACCGCGACTGAACTTCCAGCAATGTCCGCTCGTAGAAATCGACCGCGGCTTCGGCGTAGAGCCACGCCAAAGCAACTTTCACATAGTATCCATCGTGGCTGACCATCCGCAGGGTTTCAAACACT
>JAISRJ010000006.1 GCA_031273705.1 Clostridiales bacterium | reverse complement strand
CCCATTGTAGTCACATTATCCACATTGTCTTTTAGTGCCAGGATCATTCCCTCCGCCGCGCTGGCGGTATTCCCATCCTGTAAAATGTAAATCTGTTTGAAATCGAAAAACTTTCCATTGCCCGACTTTACCGAGTGCGTAAGAAAGGGAATCCGTGTTTTCTCATACCCCAGAACTTCGCCTCGTTCGGTAAATAATTCCGCTATTGTATAAAAATCCATTAGCATTCCGCCATAGTTTGAACGCAAATCCAATATTAAATTCTTATAGTTCTTTAGTACGTCTTTGTTTTCCAGCACAAAATCCTTGGTACCCTTCGAGACATTGGGCAATATCATATATATTATATCCGGGGTTAGTTCTTCGATGCGGGCAGAGGCGGCGTCAGCCTTCTCAACATCCTTGCTTAGCTGATAATTCTGAGGGGTATACAGGTAAGTATAGCGGTCGTCGTTCACACTGCGAATCTTTTCTGTAACAGCGGAGACGACAAAATGATCAAAGTTCCACATGTAGCCTTTCAAATTTTCCTCACCGAGTGTCTCTTTATATAAAACGTCCAAAGCGTCGGTGAAGATATAATTCCCGCCCACAAGTAACTTGAAAGTCATATAGTTATAATTGACTAAAACGCAGACTATCAGCAACAGCAGCGAAACTATAAAACCGTATTTAAATAATCTGTATCGCCACTTGGGGATAGTTGTAGTTTTATCTACGGTTTCGATTCTCTTGTTAAAGCGAAATCTGTATCTCATAAAATCAGCTCTCTGTATTCCTCGAATGCCGCGGAATGCTATTACATCGTTTCCGACGTTTCCGAGCATCTGTCATTATCCTAAAAATATTATATAAGACAAATCCTGTATTATCAAGAGTTTTTTCGGCTTTTCTTTTTTCTTGAAAATCCTCGTATGCCGTTGGCAAATGTTTACGCTCGCGAGTATAAGCCGAAAAGTATAGTATATTTTCTTTTAAATAGTGGAAGATAATAACAAATAGGTTAAGGAAGGTTATATTGTGGAGCCAATGATTTTACAAAAAGATATTTTAAGAAAAGAGCCTGAAAAAGATTCGGCAGTTGAAACGCGCTCTGTTACAAAATGGGTTTGGAACAAAATATTCGAGATGATGAAAACATTGGCCGAAGCACATATTGAACTGCAAAAGCAGAGCGCTTTTAATACAACCGCGGCTCTGCTTTCTGATTGCGCGAAATTTGCCTCAGCAATCGGGGAATTTACAGCCTTGAAAGTTGGAGAGGGTAGTCGGTCGGTTGCTGTGATAGAGAGCTATATCAATGCTGCCGGCAAACGCGACGGAACTTGCGATAGTATTGCGGCGCTGAATGATAAAGTGCGGGACATATTTCGCGCGATAAAAGCCGAGTTAAGGCCGACAAAGTTAGAGATAGCGTTCTTTCCATATAAATATGCAATGTCTGATTGCTTGGAAAGCATTTGGCTTGCCGCGATAAAAGATCCCTCGTGTGAAGCGTATGTGTGCCCTATACCATATTTTGATAAAAATCCTGATCATACACTGGGAGAAATGCGCTATGAAGGCGATTTATATTCAAAAGACTTACCAATTATAAATTGGCAATCATATTTGTCGGAAGATTGTCGCCCCGACATCGCGTTTATACACAATCCTTATGATGGAAATAATTACGTTACCTGCGTACATCCCAATTTCTTTAGTGACAAGCTGCGACGCAGCGCGAGTGTGCTTGCCTATGTTCCTTACTTTACAAATATAGACTATGTGGAACAACATCTTTGTTGTGCGCCGGGTTGCGTCCTTGCGGATAAAGTATTTGTTGAGTCGGAGAAAATCAGAAATGTTTATATTCAACACTATAATAACGGGTTAAAAGAATATATCGACAAGGGTTTAATTTCTAAACCCGAAGAAAAATTCGTGGCGATTGGTTCGCCGAAATATGATAAAATCATTAACTATAAACCCAAAGACTTCACTTTGCCTGACCAATGGAGTCGCTTAATAATGAAATCCGATGGTACAAAGAAGAAAGTTATACTATATAACACCACCATAGCTCCATTATTAATCTATAACGATGATTATTTAACTAAGATCCGTAATGTGCTGGACATATTCAGGCACAGAGACGATTTCATTTTATTATGGCGTCCTCATCCTTTGGATAAAGTGACATATGATTCTATGAGACCACATCTAATCCCAGAGTATGAGCAAATTATATCAACATATAAATCCGAAGCTTGGGGCATATTCGACGATACTCCGGAATTTCACCGGGCGATGGCTATAAGCGACGCGTATTACGGCGATTGGAGTTCTGTCAGTACCCTATATGGTATCACGGGAAAACCGATTATGATACAAAATCCGGCGGCCTGTACAACCAGCTGTAAGGATCGGCCGGTTATTACTTCGTTCATTGAGAAAGGGGATACCCTTTGGTTTGCGGACGCAAGATATAACGCGCTTTTTCGGATGAATAGAACCGACTGGAAGCTGGAATTTATAAGCGCGATTGGATCGGAGGTAAGAGAATTATTATACAGCCCGCCCGTAATTAGCGGAGGAGTTATCTATTTTCCGCCGTTACGCGCAAAGGAGATAGGGCTTTATGATATCGCGTCCAATACTTTTTCTTTTATACCCGTACAAATTACCGAGAGAGTGATAGGGTTTAGCGGCGCGGTTATTTTTGAGGGAAATATTTATTTTACGCCATTCCAATATCCGGCAATTGTAACTTACGGCAAGTCGGGGGAACTAAATTATTATGATGATTGGTTCGCCGCTGTTCGGCGGAGTGTTTATCAGGATTACGATGTTTGCTGCGGCATAGCCTGTGTTAATGATAATAAACTTATGATTCCATCTCGATGTTCCAATCATGTGATTGAATTTGATATGCGTACAAAAAAATCAATAGTGCGTGAAGTCGGGGAGAAAGAGTATAAATTTAGCGCCATTTGTTTTGACGGGGGAAATTATTGGCTTGCCCCTATGGCGAGTACGCCCATTATAAAATGGAATCCTGATACAGGTCTTTACAAGACATTTGAAGATTATATAAACGATAAAATTCATGATCTTTATTGCGCGCCGTTTTATTTAGATGGATATGTATGGTTTATTTCCAGATACGCAAATCAGTCTCTTCGGATTATAGTAAAAACAACTGATACTCAAACAGACGAGGTTATTATCGCGGAGGAATTCCCGACTGTTTCAACTGGCGGGAATGGCTGGGCGGAAAATTACTATTTTGCTCTTAATACAAGAAGCGGCATCTTCGCGTACAATGCCGCCAAAGGCTTGCTTGCGGAATACAATTGTAAAACTAAGGATAGGCGAGAGCAGGTTTTAACTTATCCCGAAGAGCTTTGGAAAACTTTCCAAAAGCAATCACTCAGTTATATGATTAAAGATCCGGAGCTTTGTCATTTAGCGGGCGATTGTTATTATTACGAGAATATAACGCACACATTAACAGAATATCTTGATTTTTATAATCAATATGTGAATACAAAAGAGGGTATGGCATTCACGCAAAAGCAAAAAGAGCTCTTCAAAAATTTAGCTTGCAACACCGATGGAACCGCCGGTGAGAAAATCTTGAATTCTTGCAAAGAGCTGGTAAATTAATAATACCTTTGCCGGCTCTCACTAGCGTAACCGCGCGTAGGGACACTCCCCTGCGCGCGGTTACGCAAATGAATTCTTACATTTTCTCTATACTTTTCTTTATCTCGCGTTTCATTATTTTCCCTAATGAATTAACAGGAATTTTATCAATCATTATAAATTCATCTATTTTATATTCATTGCCTAGCGCCTTAACTAAAGCGGCGTTTATTTCTTTTTTATTATTTAACTCTTGATTGTACACATACGCCAAAACGATTTTTTCGCCCATAACAGTATCGTGAATGCCCACCACCGAGTATTCAATATTTTTCTCACTTAGCAATGGCGCTAATTCCTTTTCTATGCGAGCTGGGGAAATATTCATACCACCTTTAATTATAAGGTCTTTTTTGCGACCGATAATAAAAAGACTGTTGTCCTCCATAATTTCCGCTATATCGCCTGTAGCGAAAAATGTGTGACGCGTGTTATCAGGTTCTGTAAAATATCTTATGAACATCCAATCGCAATAGATAATAAGTTCTCCATCCTCCGCTATTTCAGGAACAACTCCATCTAAAATATATCCCGCGCAAGAGTCTATAACAGGTGTGTTAGGACAGTTAGACGCGTTGAAAAGCGTTTCTGTCAGACCAAAACTTTCAAATAGCTTAATTCCAAACGTGTTTTCAAATTTATGACGTAAATCAACTGACAACGGGGCGGTTGCGGTAATTATTGTCGCGTTTTTGTCCTCAAGATATTTTTTACCGACTCTCTTTCGATCCAGAGAAAGTATAAGCGATAACATCGTTGGAGACATGAAAAATTTATTTACCGAAAATCTCATAGGTTTTTCCCAAAAAGTCAAAGCGCTCAGCGCGCCGAATCGGTCGCCTATAGCTATTTTTGAGCAATTTAACAGCGGAACGATAAATTGGTTTAAAATGCCCGCCATATAGCTTGGAGGAAAATTATGATAAAAAACTGAATCACTATTAAAATCAAATAGCTTACTTATGG
>JAISRJ010000326.1 GCA_031273705.1 Clostridiales bacterium | reverse complement strand
CGTCACGGAAACAAGGCGCAATCTGAAAATATTTATCAAATCCGGATGCCATCAACAACTGTTTAAATTGCTGCGGCGCTTGGGGTAAGGCATAAAACTTGCCTTTAAATTTACGGCTGGGTACCAGGTAATCCCGCGCGCCCTCCGGCGAAGAGGATGTTAGGATTGGGGTTTGAATCTCCAAAAATCCCAGACGTTCCATTGTCTCCCGAATAAAGCTAATCACTTTTGCCCTTAGCAGAATATTATTGTGAAGAGCGGGATTGCGCAAATCCAGATATCGGTAACGCAGCCGAACCTCCTCACGAGTTTCTAACGAATCGGAAATTTCAAACGGAGCCGGTAGCGACGTACCCAAAATTTCTAAATCATTTACTTTTAGCTCCACCTCGCCGGTTACGATTTTGCTGTTGTAAGTTTCCGGGCTTCTTTCTCGCAAAATACCCGAAACGGAAATAACAGTCTCCCTCCCCAATTGCCGGATGGGGAAGTTATTGTTAATAGCGTCCTCGTTATAGATTACAATCTGCGTGACTCCATAGTGATCGCGCAGATCAATGAATTTTACTCCGCCATGATCTCGTATCACGTCGATCCATCCCGCCAGACGCACCGTTTGATCTACATGTTCTTTGCGCGATTCTCCGCAATTCCGGGTACGATATGGGTTCACTCCGTCAACTCCTTTATTAATTCAAGATTAATGCTTTGGGGCAAGGCCTTGCCTTTTAATTTCTTCATGCACTGCCCGAACAAATATGAAAAAAGTTTATTTTCACCCGCCTTATATCGTGTCGCCAAATCCGGATCCTCGGCTACTATCTCGGCAATGACCGCCTTTATAAGGTCTTGGTTTTCTGTAATAATTAGATTTTTCTCTTTAAGCGCTTTATCAATACCCTCGCCAGTTTGAAACATATAAGTTATTGCGGCTTTTAAACCGTCTTGAGAAATTTTTAGATTAGAGGCAAGCTCAAGAGCCTTCGCAAAATCTTTTGGGGACACAGGAATCTCTTTAACCGCTTTTTCGCCTAAAAGCCGAAGCAGCTCGCCCTTAATGCTGTTTGCGGCGGCTTTGGGATCCGCGCCTTCATTTATAACGGCGTCATAAAAATCGGCCGTAGCTCTTTCAGCCAAAATTGTGTCCGCGTCTCGGCCCGAAATCATATACTTGTTTACATAGCGGTCATATCTTTTATTTGGCGGCTCCGGCAATGTATTTCTTATTTCTTCTACATCCTCCGCCGATATAATCAGAGGCAGTACATCCGGGTCTGGGAAATACCGATAGTCATGCGCATCCTCTTTACTGCGCATAGAAAACGTCTCGCCGGAAACTTCGTCATAGCGCCGAGTCTCCTGTACAATCCTGCCTCCGTTGGATAAAAGCTCTGTTTGACGTTCTATTTCAAATTCTATGGCGCGTTTTAAGAACCTGAAAGAATTAATATTTTTAATTTCCGCGCGGGTTCCCAACGCAATGGAATTTTCCGGCATGATAGAAATATTGGCGTCTACCCTTAAACTGCCCTGTTCCATCTTGCCATCGCAAATATCACCATATATTAAAATCCGCCTAAATTTCTCGACAAATTCGACTGCCTCGTCCGAAGAACGAATATCCGGCTCTGTCACACATTCGATTAACGGCACACCCGCGCGATTATAATCGATAATACTGGATCCACGCTCATGCAAGAGTTTTCCGGCATCCTCTTCCAAGTGAATCCGATTGAAGCGAATGTATCGTCCGTTAACTTCCAATCCACCGCCCACGCAGATGGGCGCGTATAATTGAGATATTTGATATGCCTTTGCCAGATCCGGATAAAAATAATTCTTTCTATCCCATATAGTGATAGGCGTAATTTCGGAACCGCACAGCAACCCGGCGGAAATAGCCAGCTGGACAGCCTTTTGATTTAATACCGGCAAAGCTCCGGGTAAAGCCAGACACACAGGACAGGTGTTACTGTTTTTATCCTGACCGAAACTATTGGAACAGCCGCAGAATGCTTTTGTTTCCGTCATGAGTTCGGCGTGGATTTCCAATCCGATAACGGGTATATATTTCACGCGCTCTCTTCCTTTCGATGAATTTTTGAGTCTTTTTGTTTGGTTAGATCACTAAAATCAGGAGGAGACTTTCGGTCGAATTCCCTTTCAAAGGCATCCGCCATAGATAAAATATCTCCGTCTTTCCAATGATTGCCGGTTATCATTAATCCAATAGGCAAACCCTTTAACGTGTATCCGCATGGTGTGGAAAGCGCGGGCAAACCCGCCAGAGACGCGCTGACCGTGCAAATATCGGCTAGATACAATATTGTAGGATCAGTGGGAGCCTGACCTATAGGGAAAGCCGGATTCGGGCTGACCGGGGAAAGCAGCGCGTCAAATTTAACAAAGGCGGCGGCGTACTCCGTCCGGATAAGAGCCGCCAAACGAACCGCGCGTTTATAGTAATCGTCATAGTATCCGGAGCAAAGAGCGTAGCAGCCCAGCATAATTCGACGCTTTACTTCCCAGCCGAAGCCCTCGCCACGGCTTTTTGTGACTAGTTCTTCATAGCTTTGCGGATTAGAGGGACGATAACCGTAGCGCACACCATCGAATCGTGAAAGATTAGCGGACGCCTCCGCCGATGAAATAAGATAATACGCGGGCACCGCGTATTTCAGCGTGGGTAATGAGATTTCTTCCACAGTGGCTCCGGCGCCTTCAAACCACTCGGCGGCACGTTTTACAGCCGCCAGTGTTTCCGGATCCGCGTTAGAACGCGTTAGTTCCGAGATAATAGCCAGCCGTTTGCCTTTTACCGAAGAATGCTCGCCAATCGGCGAAAAAGACGGACTGTTAATAGAAGTTTGGTCGTATTCATCCTTGCCGGCTATGGCTGAAAGCAGATAACCGCAGTCTACCGCGGATTGTGCCAGCGGTCCGACTTGATCTAAAGCCGAAGCGAAGGCGACACATCCGTATCTGGAAACCATGCCATATGTTGGGCGTAGGCCCGTAACTCCGCAAAACGACGCCGGCTGGCGGACAGAACCCCCCGTATCCGAACCCAGCGCGACAGGGCACAATTCAGCCGATACCGCGGCGGCGCTGCCTCCGGACGAACCGCCGGGCACGTGATCTAGATTAAATGGGTTTCGAGTGGTTTTATAATATGAAGTAAGTGTGGACGCGCCCATAGCGAATTCATCCATATTCAGCTTTCCGACAAACACCGCGCCTTGATCTCGAAGTTTGCGCACGACTGTCGCGTCATAGGGAGGAATGTAATTGTCTAACATTTTAGAGGCGCATGTGGTCGGCATGTCCGTGGTACACAGATTATCTTTTAAGCCGACGGGGATACCCGTAAATGTATCGGCGTCACCGCTGTCTATTCGCTTCTGCGCCAGCTCGACGCCTTGAGCGCTTTCGTTTACATATAAAAAAGCTCCGATTTGGGGGTCTCTTTCCTTAATGCGCTTCACATAAATATCCAGCAATTCCGCGACAGAAATTTCTTTACTGTCTAATTGTCTTCTCATATCTGAAATATACATAATTCCCCTACTCAATCAATTATTCGCGGAATCTTAAAATAAGTGTTTTCACTCGTTTTGTCCGCTTTATTTAGCTTCCATTCGCGTATTTTATCCGGTCTTAGGTAAACTATATTCGACCCGAATTTTTCTTCCGGTTCGGGAGGGAGTTCCACTTCCTTTATATAGTCCATCAATTTCATGATAGATTCCATATCCCGATTCATTTCTTCTAACTCTTCTAATGTAAAATGGATTTTTGATAACTCGGCCAATCTTGTCACACCTTGTTTCGCCATGAGATCTCCTTTCGGTTCTTGCTATTTAATGTCAAGAGTATTCACAAAAAGCCCCTCAATCATTTGAGAGGCCAGTCAATAAATGTATTCGATGAAAAGATAACACACTGTCGCCATTACGTCAAGTCATTCTAAAAAGCACAGTCATTCTAAAAAGACATGATAAGTACACCTCAGCTTAAGCTTATAGGTCAAGTCGGTATTATTTTAAATAGCCTACCACCTATACGCTTGGCGCGTAATACCGCCTTTTTTGAAACCGCTGTACCTAATTAAGAGCGCTCTCCAACCACTGTTTACACAATTCAAACCATGTGGCGCAGTGGGTGTTAAGCCGCGCCACATTTCCGTCCGCCAACGATTGCCCATGCACTCCGGTATTATAGATATGGCATTCAAACGGTACGCCCGATTTTCGCAGAGCAGCGGCAAACAGCAAAGAATTTTCGACGGGTACCGCCGAATCATCCATTGTGTGCCAAATAAAGGTGGGCGGAGTATGTCTTCCAACGTGCGTTTCTAAAGAATAAAACGCTCTGTCTCCATCACCCGCCAATTTATCAATAGATCCGCGGTGTGAGAACTTGCCCGCCGTTATAACCGGATAACACAGCACCAACGCGTCCGGGCGATTATTTCCGTTTTCTGTATTCCAAATCGCTTGAATCTCTTCACTGTTCCATAATACGCCCAAACTTGCGGCCAAATGCCCGCCGGCCGAAAAACCCAACACAATAATTTTTCTGGGGTCAATATTCCAATCCGCGCTGTTTTTTCTAATCGTCTGCACGGCCCACGAAATATCCCGTAAGGGATTTAACCCCAGCGCGTCCTGATTGGGAGCGTCAGGGTCGAATATGGAATACGCAAGCGTAAATGTACTATACCCCTCCACAAAGAAACGCAAAGCCACGGAATCACCTTCATGCCCCGCCAATGATTCATAACCTCCGCCCGGCGCGACCAGCACACAAGGCCAATGTTTTCTAGACTCAGACACATCCGAGTTATCGTGTAAAAATCCCTTAATCTGTACAACTTCAGAAAAGTCAGAGGTTGTTTTTATTATCCGCAACTCATTCATCTCCTTATTAAACCCCGCTCTTAAGCATGGGGCGCGTCTCGAAACATTTTACCACACAATATCCTGTGAAAAAAGCTATAGAAAAAAATCCGTATATATTATATACTACACCCGTTATGGAAAGGAGTTTTCTTATGAAAGGTGTAATCACAGTATTAGGTAAGGATCAAGTTGGAATTATCGCGAGTGTCTGTTCTTATCTCTCCAATGAAGGCATTAATATTCTGGATATTTCTCAATCAATTGTTCAAGGCTTTTTTAATATGATTATGGTTGTTGATGTAACTAACACCGGCAAACCTTTTGAACAGATGGTAAATGAACTGCGCGAATTGGGCGAGACTATCGGGGTACAGATAAAAATACAACACGAAGATATTTTTAATGGAATGCACAGAATATGATTACTTTCCAGGAAATATCCGAAACTAATAAAATGTTCGCCGAGTCGCACCTGGATGTCCGAACAATCACATTAGGCGTCAGCCTGCTGGACTGCGCGGATGAAAATATCGAACGATTTAATCAAAAGATTTATGAGAAAATTACGAAGTCCGCTGAGAACTTGGTAAAGACAGGAAACGAAATCGCTATGCAATACGGTGTTCCTATTGTGAATAAACGCATATCCGTCACGCCTATTGCCATCGCGGCCGCCGGCTGCCGCGCCAGAAGATATTTAAGCGTCGCTAAAACCCTGGACAGAGCGGCACAAGCCGTCGGGGTAAATTTTATCGGTGGGTTTTCAGCTCTTCTGCAAAAAGGCAGTACAGAATCAGACAAAGCTCTCGTTAGATCTATTCCGGAGGCGCTGTCCAATACCGAACGCGTCTGTTCCTGCCTTAATCTGGCTTCTACCCGCGACGGCATAAACATGAACGCCGTTGCTAAAAGCGGTCGAATAATTAAGGAAATGGCGGAGCTTTCTAAAGATAAGGGCTGTATCGCCTGCGCCAAGTTTGTGGTATTCTGCAACGCCGTAGAGGATAACCCTTTTATGGCGGGCGCGTTTCATGGAGTGACAGAGCGCGAAAATGTAATCAATGTAGGCGTCAGCGGTCCCGGAGTTGTAAAACGGGCTTTGGAAGAAGTGAGAGGCGCGGATTTTGAAACACTCTGCGAAACCATCAAGCGGACCGCTTTTAAGATAACCCGTGTGGGGCAGTTGGTTGCTCTTGAAGCTTCCAAGCGAATGGGCATACCCTTCGGAAGTCTCGATCTTTCCCTTGCGCCCACTCCCGAAATGAATGACAGCGTCGCTGAAATTTTACAGGAAATGGGCTTGGAGCAGCCAGGCGCGCCGGGTTCGACAGCGGCAATAGCGATTTTAAATGACAATGTTAAAAAAGGCGGCGTTATGGCTTCGTCTTATGTCGGTGGGTTAAGCGGAGCATTTATTCCTGTCAGCGAAGATCACGGGATGATCGAAGCGGTCAAGAGCGGAGCGTTAAGTCTGGAAAAACTGGAAGCCATGACCTGCGTATGTTCCGTCGGTATAGATATGGCGGCGATACCCGGCGACACTTCACCGGAAACTATTTCCGGCGTTATCGCCGACGAGATGGCGATCGGCATGATAAACGGCAAAACCACGGCGGTTCGTATTATTCCGGCAATCGGAAAAAATGTCGGCGACACACTGGAGTTCGGGGGCTTGCTGGGTAGCGCGCCTGTCATGCCCGTTAGCGGTGTATCCTGCGCCGATTTTATAAAACGCGGCGGACGTATCCCCGCACCCATCCATTCTTTTAGAAATTAATTGGAGTGATTATTACGGAATCAAAAGTACTGCACTATTTTAGAGAAATAAATAAAATCCCGCGCGGATCGGGCAATGAAAAACAAATCAGCGACTGGCTTCTAAAATTCGCTCGCGACCGCAACTTTGAAGTTGTTCAAGATGCCGTGAATAATATTATTATAAAAAAGCCCGGCACAAACGGCAATAATGAGCCTCTTATAATTCAAGGTCACATGGATATGGTATGTGAAAAAAACGCCGATAAAGAACATGATTTTCTGCGCGACCCAATCAAACTGAAAATTGACGGAGACATGGTTTACGCCGACGGAACCACATTGGGCGCGGATAACGGCATAGCTGTCGCGATGGCACTCGCGCTGTTGGATTCGGATGATATTAAGCACCCGCCTTTGGAAATTTTCCTAACGGTCGATGAAGAAGTTGGTATGACCGGCGCGGCGGTGGTTGATCCTTCTTTATTCTCGGCAAAACGCCTGATTAATCTAGATTCCGAAGAAGAAGGCGTATTCTACACAAGCTGCGCGGGCGGCTGCAAAATAGATATGCGTATTCCGACACATAAAATACCCGTACCGGCAGAATATGAGCAATACGCCGTGCGCGTAAAAGGGCTTATAGGCGGGCATTCGGGGATGGATATAATAAAGGGCGGGGCAAACAGCAACAAACTGCTTGCGAGAGTTCTGAATGAACTGGTAAAGCATTCCGCCAGGATAAATTCTATCAAAGGCGGTTTGCAAATGAACGCAATCCCACGAGAATCCGAGGCGATTGTTTTTATTCCGCCACTGAAAGTAAAACATATTTCGGAAATTATAATTAACTATAAGAATATATTCAGAAATGAATATCGAATCACAGACCCGGATATAACCGTGGAATTTGCGGGAACTGATTCTGCTGAATCCACTGTCTTTGATGAGACTACGACGCGGAAAATTCTGGCCGCTATCTTACTTGCGCCTAACGGAGTTTTATGTATGAGCGCGGACATTCCAGGATTGGTAGAAGTTTCCAACAATATCGGAGTAGTGACTGCCGGCTCAGATGTTGTTTCTATATGGCATTGTCCTCGCAGTTCTGTAAATTCAAAAATGGAAGACGTACTCGGTCAAATTAAAACACTGTCGGATTTATTAGACGCGGAATTCGTTAAAACCGCCGTGTATCCTTCATGGGAATACAGAGCAACCTCGCCTTTGCGCGATTCTCTCATAAACTCATATGAAAAAACGTTCGGTAAGAAGCCCGAACTAATGGCGGTTCACGCGGGTTTGGAATGCGGTATTATCTCGAAAAAGATTCCCGGAGCCGATATGATTTCGTTTGGTCCGGATATTTTTATGGTTCATTCCCCTGATGAACATTTCAGCATTTCCTCGTTGGATCGCACATGGAAGTTCTTGACCGTTGGGCTTGCCGAACTATGAAATGGTTATGGAATAGAAAATACGCGTTGATCGCTCTGTATTCGGTCTCGGCGTTTGTGGTCGCTTATGTATTAAAGCTCGCTTTGGATGGCGCCGCGTATTTTCTGACTGTTATACCAGAGTTTTTTAATAATTTGCGGACTTTTCTGGGTTGGCTGACAGGTTTATTTTCTCCCCTTATCTTTGCGCTTATCTTCGCGTATATCTTTGATCCGGTGGCGGAGTTTTTTCAAAATCAGTATGACAGTTTTCTTGCTGAAAGGATAAAGTCCCTTCGCCCCAAGTGGTTAAAGCAACATAAAAAAGAATCTAAATTCAAAAACAGAACCGCCGGCGCCGCTTTAACTTATTTAGTGGTGTTTGCCATAATAACTATCTTTATAACCTGGCTGGCAAGACGTTTTAAATTTCAAGATAATTATATAGAAGGACTTTCCAGGATTGCCGACGCCAGCCGTATTCGGTTTTCCGAATCATACGCGACTTTCCAAGTGCGATTGGAAGAATTGGGGCTGCTGTCATATGTCGAGGAATACTTGGCGCAGATTATAAATGGCATCGCTTCGTTGTTGGAGAACATTACCCGTGGTATTTTATCTTCCATATCATCGGCGGGCGATAAAATAATTATGGTTCTGATGGGACTAATTCTCGCCTTTTATATGCTTAGCGGCAAAGCCCGAATGATATACGCGATCAAGGATTTTTCCAAACTGTTTGTGTCCAGACCTTGGATGAGAAGAATCGGCTCTGTTTTAACGGATGTGCATCATATTTTCTCCGGATACATTCGAGGTCAATTAACAGACGCGGGTATCATGGCGGCTCTTATTTCACTGCTGTTATCAATCATAGGTGTGGATTTCGCGGTCATTATAGGCATTTTTACCGGATTTTCAAATATGATTCCCTACTTCGGCGCTTTTCTCGGATTTATAGCGGCGGTGATTGTCGCTCTGTTAAGCGGAGAACCTATAAAAGCGCTGTATGCCGCCATCGGTTTGATTGTGCTCCAACAAGTGGACGCAATGTTCATAAACCCCAAAGTGGTCGGCAGCAGCGTAGAGCTAAGCCCAATGGCTGTTATTTTGGCGTTATCCGTCGCGGGTTCACTGTTCGGTGTACTGGGCATGATATTGGCGATACCGGTCTGCGCTATTGCAAAATTGTTCTTGTTGCGTTATATTGAGTATCGAAAAGAAAGATTGTTGGAAAGGAATTTGTCTCCGACGGAATCATTTACGGAAACAATTCTTAAAGAACCCTTTACAGAGGAGGAATAACATTGAATACTGGCCAAGAAAAATTTATGGGTTTCATACTGGATAGAGTTAAGGAAGGCAAGCAAGACGAGGCGCGAGCGCTTTTAGAAGAAAGTTTCGCAAAGCAATCAGACGGCTCGTTCGACGCGGCGTACATCATCGGATTTGCCCCACGCATCGCCGGGACTCTTAAACCTGAATTTGTGGACGAAGTAAAGAAAGTTATGACAGACTTTGGAAAAAATTTCACGGACGACAATCCCAAAAACGTCATCAGCAGTCTAACATCCGGCGGATACTATAGTTCGCTGTTTGATAAGGGCAAGTTGTAATGTTTAAAACACAAATAAAGTCGCCATTAAGGCGGCTTTTTCTTTTCACACTTCACCACCACTGGATAGTCAAGATTGATCTATACATGATTCGCTTGTTCGTGTATAATATCTTTGTATTTCAACAATCGGTCAAAAGGGGCTAATGATAATGTTTTACATAGGCGTGGATTTGGGTACATCGGCGGTTAAGGCGTTGCTGATGGACGAAAAGGGCAATGTTACGAAGATTTCATCACGGGAATATCCGCTGTATATTAACGCGGACGGTTGGTCGGATCAGGAACCGGAGGATTGGTGGGAACAAACCGCCGAGGCTTTGAAGGAATTGGTTGACGGCATTGACGCGTCAGAAATTCAATCAGTTAGTTTTAGTGGACAAATGCATGGGTTGGTTTTATTAGACAAGAATGACAATGTTATCCGCAGGGCAATTCTCTGGAACGACCAGCGCACAGCGAATCAATGTGAATATCTTAATAATGTTATTGGCAGAGAGAAGCTGATTGACAATACCGCGAATGTGGCTCTTACTGGGTTTACCGCCCCAAAGATTCTATGGGTGAAGGAAAACGAGCCTGAGAATTTTACAAAGATTGCCAAGATTATGCTTCCCAAGGATTATATAGCCTATAAACTCTCCGGTGTTCACGCTACAGATTATTCGGACGCTTCCGGAATGCTGCTGCTGGATGTTAAAAACAAAAAATGGTCTCCGTTTATGCTGAATTTGATTGGCATAGACGAGGGCAAACTGGCAAAGTTGTTTCCGTCATATGGCGTAATTGGCGCCGTGACGGAGGAGGCTTCGAGCGCGACAAACCTCCCCGCAGGTGTAAAAGTGGTAATCGGCGGCGGAGATCAGGCTGTGGGCGCGGTCGGTTCCGGTACCGTGGTTAATAATATGTGTTCGGTGTCTTTGGGAACTTCCGGTGTCGTGTTTGTTTCCACGGATAATTTCAAGGTAGATTACAGCGCAAGCGCGTTGCATTCGTTCTGCCATTCTACCGGCAAGTATCATATGATGGGTGTTACGCTGGCTGCCGCGGGCTCTAATAAGTGGTGGGTGGAAGATATACTTAAAACTATAAATTATTCAGCCGAGCAGACAGATATAAAAGAGTTGGGTAATAACAGAGTGTTTTTCCTGCCATATCTTAATGGTGAGCGCACTCCAAAAAACGATCCAGACGCGCGAGGCGCTTTTGTTGGTATGAGCATGGCGACTTCCAGGCATGAAATGACACAGGCTGTTATGGAAGGCGTTACCTTTAGTTTACGAGATACGCTTACAATTGTGCGTAAACTCGGCGTTGATGTAAATACGGCGCGGATTTACGGCGGCGGCGCTAAAAGCCCCTTGTGGTGTCAAATGACCGCGGATATTATGAACGTGCGAGTGGAAAAGATTAACAGTGCGGAAGGTCCTGCTTTGGGCGCGGCTATTTTGGCGGCTGTCGGGGCGGGGGCTTATGATTCCATAGAGGACGCTTGCGCTGAGATTATAAAAGTAACGGAAGTTTTTGAACCGAATACGCAAGCCGTTAAGAGCTATAATAAGAAGTATGAAATATTCGTAAAATTGTATGATGATTTGAAGGATACGTTTAAAGAAATAAGCTTGCTTTAGTGAAGAACCCCCTAAGGGGGTTTCGTTCTATTATTTATCGCGAAAGAGGGTTATCTTGAACAATAATAAGAAAAACGGCGGATTCAAAATGCCGCCAAACTTAATGAGTTTCCTGCTGATAGCTATGCTTGTGACTCTTGTATTTAACACGCTGGTTTCTATGTTCAGCGCTTCCGCAACTATGAAAGAGATTAAGTACAGCGAGTTTATGACAAAGTTAGAGGCGGGTGAAGTATCAGAGGTGGAGATTCGTTCCGACCGGCTGATCATCACGCCTCGGCGCGAGGAGGAACCGGATCCGGTTGCGTCGGGGATAACTTCTTCACCGGCGGACCCAACAGGCGCTCCTTCTTTTCAAGAGACTTTGGGGCAGACTCAGGAAACACAGCTCGAATTAACATATTACACAGGTTATCTGTATGATACGGAGCTTATTTCTTTACTTAATAAATATAACGTTGATTATTATACGCCGCTTACTAATCCTCTTTGGGAAATTTTCCGATCATGGATACTGCCTATGCTGATTATTTTTGTGCTGTTTAATTTTTTATTAAGTACGGTTTCAAAACGCATGGGTGGCGGTAAGGGCGGATTTATGTCCTTTGGACAGAGCAACGCTAAAGTTTACGTGGAAAAAAAGACTGGTGTTACTTTTGATGATGTGGCGGGGCAGGAAGAAGCCAAAGATTCTCTGTTAGAGATTGTGGATTTTCTGCACAATCCCGAAAAATATGCTCATATAGGCGCTAAACAACCTAAGGGCGCTTTGTTGGTGGGGCCTCCCGGAACCGGCAAAACACTTCTGGCAAAGGCCGTTGCGGGTGAGGCGAGTGTCGCGTTTTTTTCTCTTTCCGGTTCGGATTTTGTTGAGATGTTCGTCGGTGTTGGAGCGTCCCGCGTGCGAGATTTATTCAAGCAAGCGAACCAAATGGCTCCATGTATTGTGTTTATCGACGAGGTTGACGCCATTGGGAAAAGCCGTGACGGACAGATTGGCGGTAATGACGAGCGCGAGCAGACTTTAAATCAATTGCTTGCCGAGATGGATGGGTTTGATTCATCCAAGGGCGTCGTTATATTGGCGGCTACAAACAGACCCGAGATTTTGGATAAGGCGCTGTTAAGACCGGGACGGTTTGACCGGCGAATAATAGTCGAGAGACCGGATCTAAAGGGCAGGGAAGATATTTTAAAGGTTCATATAAAGAAGGTAAAGATTTCGAAAAATGTGGATTTAAAAAGGGTTGCGCTGGCTACATCCGGCGCCGCCGGCGCGGATCTGGCTAATATGGTGAACGAAGCCGCCTTGCGGGCGGTTCGGTTAAATCGCGGAGAAGTAGAACAGGAAGATTTGATGGAAGCCGTGGAGGTCATAGTCGCGGGTAAAGAAAAGAAAGACCGCATTATGACGGAAAAAGAAAAGCGGATAGTGGCGTTTCATGAGGTCGGACACGCGTTGGCGACGGCAAGGCAGAAGAATTCCCAGCCGGTTCAGAAAATTACGATTGTGCCTCGCACGATGGGCGCGTTAGGTTATGTAATTCAGATGCCGGAAGAAGAACATTATTTGATGACGAAGGATGAAATGCTGACACAGATAACCATTAGCATGGCAGGGCGAGTCGCGGAGGAAGAAGTGTTTAACCTGCAAACGACCGGCGCCGCGAATGATATTGAACAAGCTACGAAGATGGCTCGGAACATGGTCGAACTGTATGGTATGTCGGAAAAATTCGGAATGATGGGGTTAAGTTCTATAGAGAACAAATATCTGGATGGGCGGGCGGTTTCGCTGGTGTCGCAGATAACCGAAGCGGACGCCGATAATGAGGTCTCTTGCATTTTGAGCGCTTGCTATAATAAGGCAAAAGACATAATTCAGAGCAACCGCGCCGCTTTGTCAGAGATTGCGGAATTTTTGATAGAGAAAGAGACTATCACCGGCGAGGAATTTATGAAAATTCTGGAAAAATTCCCGGTTGATATATACTCACAAGCGTAAGCATTTGCCAATGACATACAAGAATTTTTAGCGCAAGACAAAGAAGATGGTTACGCCGCGTACCCTCAGGTACGCAAGTAGCCGTCTGATGCGGTATTGCGCTAAAAAGACCGTATGGATGGCAAATGATTTCGCTTGCGGGTATAGCTTAATTTTTTGTATGCCGCAGAGGTGAAATACCTCAGCGGTTTTTTTATTATTCACATGATGTTCATAAAATTTTAACAAACTTTTGATAAGATGGTTTTACAGTAAAATACAGACATTGCATATGGAAATTGAGCATCGAATATGGTATAATAACCGTAAGCTATCGGGCAACTATCTTCACGGGAGGGCTTGGATATGGAGATAAGGCTAAGAACAAAGCGGCTGCGTATCAGCGGAATGACATGTGTAAACTGCCAAAGAAAAATCGAGAAGAAGCTACGCGGCACGGCCGGCGTTACAGACGCCAAAGTTAGTTACAAAGCAGGTTCCGCCGAAGTTACATATGATTCGGACATAATTACTGTTCGGAATATCGTTTATATAATAGAGAAGTTAGATTACCATGTTTTGAGCAAACATGAGCGGCAAACGCCCAATACGGGCCGTGTAATCGGCATTCTTATCATAATCGCGTCTCTGTATATGGTATTACAGCATTTTGGGATTTTGAATCTGCTTGCGCCCGGTCAATTAGCCGAAACGAATATGGGATACGGCATGTTATTTGTTATCGGGCTGGTTACGTCTGTGCATTGCGTGGCTATGTGTGGTGGTATAAATCTTTCACAGTGCATTCCACGCGGACATTCCGAACAAAACTCGATTTTGCGGCCAACGTTTTTATACAACCTCGGACGGGTAATCTCATATACTGTGGTTGGATTTATCGTCGGTGCTTTGGGTTCTGTCATTACATTTTCGAATACCACGCAAGGTATACTTAAATTAATTGCGGGTTTATTCATGGTAATTATGGGTATTAATATGCTGGGAATCTTCCCGTGGCTGCGAAAACTTAATCCCAGTATGCCAAAAATTTTTTCTTCTAAAATTAATCGTGCCAAACGCGGCAGTGAAAGAATGTCGCAAAACCTTCGCCCATTGGTTGTCGGTTTGCTTAATGGGCTGATGCCCTGCGGTCCGTTGCAAGCAATGCAAATCTACGCTCTTTCTACCGGAAGCCCGGTCGAAGGCGCTATATCTATGTTCGTTTTTAGTGTGGGGACTGTTCCGCTAATGTTCGCGCTGGGTGCTGTCAGCTCCGGGCTTGGTAAAAAATTTACCCGTCAAGTTATGACAGCGGGCGCTGTATTGGTGGTAGTTTTGGGGCTTTCTATGCTTACTCAAGGTTTAAATTTATCAGGGCATAGCTTTAATGTAGGCGCGGGAATAGCGTCAAGTAATATTCCAAGCGCGGAGAATAAAAATTCTAACTATAATAACGAAAATAATGCAGACGAAGATAGTAATAACTGGAATATTCCTCAGACGGATACGGATAAGGATAATAATGACATAGAAATGGACAATGATGAGGACAATGATGATAGCAACGCTGTTATAGAGGCACCCGTGAATGCTTATCAATTAGTAAACAGTACTCTTTCATCTCGTGGATACCCAAATATAGTAGTGCAGGCCGGAACACCTGTAAAATGGATTATAGACGCCCCGCAAGACAGCATTACAGGCTGCAACGGACGAATGATCATACAGGAATATGGTTTGGAACATACCTTTGAGGCTGGGGAAAATGTTATAGAATTTAATCCGATGGAACCCGGAGAGTATATGTATACCTGCTGGATGGGTATGATTCGCGGTTTGATTAAGGTTACGGAAGCATAGAACATAGGAAGCGTTGCCGGACCCCCCGCGCCCCCAAAGTGGGAGTGCGGGGGGGGGGGGTCAGCTATTATGCCGCCAAATCCTGAGCGGCTTCCTCGTAAAACAAATTTAACGCAATCTCATTATGTAATATCCTATCTTTTTCTCGTTGGCTAAGACCAAAACCCCGCCTTGACCCATGAGCTAAAGCTCATGGGATTGTGGCGGTTTGTTTTCTGATATAATCAAATTTTCCCTGTCGGGATTATTTCATCTGTGGTAAACTGGTCCGGGTGATATGATGA
>JAISRJ010000121.1 GCA_031273705.1 Clostridiales bacterium | reverse complement strand
TGAAATAATAAGTACACCCTGCTGCCGATGCCGTAAGCCACGCGTAATAATCTTCCGAAACAAACGCGTCTTCCAAGAACGGATTTTCGGCAATATATTTCGTCCTCATCGACGTCGTAGACGTCAAGTTAGTATAACCAAGCGACGTCACGATATCTATCCAAATATCTTCAAACTTGCACTCTTCTTTCGGATGCCCGTTGTTTATCTGACGTAAATCAGGGACTATATCTTTAAGCTTCCACGGCTTGGTGTTCTCATCTATGACTACGAAGTCTGAGTATACAAGACAAACATCAGGATTATCAGTCATTATTCGCCGCACGTCCGCTAATCTATTTCTGCTTGCGATATCATCAGTGTCTAAGAATAATACGACATCGTAACCCATACTCTGCGCCCATCTTACGACAAGATTGCGGGCGTTTGCAACACCGCCCGTTGCCGCAACGCGCATACAACTTATGCGATGGTCGGTATTACATGTGTTGCATATATAGTCCATAACGCTTGCGTTCGGTGAGCAGTCGTCTACTATAAGCAAATGCCAGTCAATATCCGTCTGTGCTTTGACAGAATTTACCGCTTCTGTCAGATATTTTAAGTCATCTGCTATGCCCGCCGCATAGCATGGTATAATCCATAAAAAATTCATGCGCAATTTTCCTCCAAAAAAATAATATAAGACTAAACAAAAATCATTTTTGTCTAATCTTATAGAATATAACGTCAAAAAACATGAATGTCAACCAAATTTTCGAATTATTTTATTTATTTTTCATTATCTATATCACGCGCCTGCCTCGCTTACGCTCGGCGTTTGAACAATATGAAGCTTACGACGCTCCGCTGTCGTAAGTTTCATATCACGCAAATAATTTGCACAACAGGCAGTGTCAAACAGCCATAATGCCGATTTCTGCCTCGCTCTGCCGCGAAACGGCGAAATTTTATGGAAAGTTTACATTCTCTAAATGTGACTTTCAAGTTAAGCGGCAAAAAATATTTTGAAAACGCAAAATTTAGCTTGACGTTTGCCGAAATATGCGGTATAATAAGATATACTTGCATGGTTTGTAAGCTGTTGCACTCCGACTGTGTCGCTGTTATAAAAGTGCAGAACGTCTGAGGAACAAAGCTATGTAGCAGAAGTTGAGTTAGTTAAGGCAATATTAAAGGTTAAGAAGAGAGGTGCCGCGATGCCGGAGAAGTCAATTAGTTATAATAAACTTTGGAAGCTCTTGATAGACAAAGGAATGAACAAAGGAGATTTGAAACGGTTGTCCGGCATCAGTACCACATCAATCGCCAAAATGGCAAAGGGGCAAAACTTGCAATTAGATGTGCTGTTGAAAGTCTGTAAAGTGTTAAATTGCAAAGTTGAGGAGATTATCGAAACTGTAGATATTGATTTGAGAGACCCAAAGCAACATAATCAAAATATTGAAAGAAGTCAAAACTGGGGGGATAAGCACTAATTATGGAAGTATTTCAAAAGGTTGTCGCATTATACAAATACACCAAGGAATTGGTAGCTTTGAAGTACACAGTTGTGACCGATATTGGTCGACAGCTCTTTTCGTTGTCCACAGGTGATATTCCGGAGTATGAAAATTATGTGCAGTTATCGTTTCGGGATTATACTGAGTCTGACGACGATTTGCCGCAAGATAGCAGTGACGTTTTGCTTCGTATAGGTAAGCCTGATTTTTATCCGTGTCCTGAGCCATCAAAAGAGTTAGTGCAATGGTTAAAGCAGGGGTGGGATAATTATCGTGCTGAAGCAGAAATTTTTGAGGAACTAACCATTGAGGGCAACCTCGTTTTTTAAACGAGCAGAATGGACTTGACGTATCTCTAAATCAATGGAGAAAAGAACGCGCAACGTGGCGGTCAAGACAGTACAAGATTGAGGCTGTCCGAAATCTATTTATGCGTCTCTATAATGTACTCACTGATTTAGGTCGTGAATCTGAAACGCAAGAACTGATGATAGGAAGCGGGATTATTAAAGTTGGCGGCAATACAAACGTGAATCACCCCGTGTTGCTGAAGCGTGTTTCTATTTCTCTTGATGCCAAGAACAATGAATTATCCATATCAGACACCGATAGTATGCCAGAGTTGTACACACTGTTACTGTCCCAAATTCCGGAGATAAACCACTCTGTAATAAAACAAGCGAGTGAAGAACTTGTTGAAAATTACTATCACCCGCTGGACAGGAATAATGATTCTGATTTTCTTAAAGCATTTACGCACAAGCTTTCGTCAGACAGTTCGTTCGTCGGATATGACTCGGAAGCTAAAAAAACGAGTGCCTATTTAACACTATCGATGAACTCTCCACTCTTTTTTGTGCGGCGTAAGATTGATGGCACATTGAAAGCGTTGGAAACAATTGCAAGCACAATAGAAGAAACTAAAGAATTTCCTGCTCCTATCGGAGAGATTGTATCCGGTGGGTTCGTTGATGTTCCTAAAACTACTCCGCAGCAAACTATCGAGGCTCAGTTGGCGTCGGCTAATGGCGAAAACCCGGATATTTTGCTGTCCAAAGCTGCAAATAAGGAACAATTAGAAATAGCCGAGCGCATCGAAAGCTACAATGCGGTTCTTGTGCAGGGACCTCCGGGCACAGGCAAAACGCATACAATCGCTAACCTTATCGGTCACTTCTTGGCGCAAGGGAAAAATGTATTAGTTACAAGTTATACAGCAAAGGCTCTGTCTGTATTACAAGAAAAATTGCCAGAGTCTATTCAACATCTTTGCGTATCAGTCACCGGAGACGATAATAGCGGTATGGTACGCTCAATTGACGGAATATCAGAGTTTATGGCGCGTCATACATCAAGTGAGATGAAGCAGCAAGCGGAAGGTGCTGAACAAAAGCGCCGATACCTGTTAAAGCAACTTGATGATATTCGTAAGAAACTATTTCTTATTCGTTTTGCAGAATTTAAGCCTATTGTATTTGGAGGAAATGAGTACTCACCAAAGGACGCGGCAAAATTCGTACACGATAACGCCGCAGAATTATCAT
>JAISRJ010000325.1 GCA_031273705.1 Clostridiales bacterium | reverse complement strand
GGTTAACTGCAATATCACGAAAACCAGTGTAATAATTGTTCCGCCAGAAATGCGCTGTCATACTTTTCTTAAATTTGCCTTCGACTCCAACAATACAAGTCGCTACATCATCGCTATCAAGACCTACAAAGCGGGCATAAGTTTCGCTATCCCTAAGCCCTTCAAACTCCATTACCAGCGAAGCGTTAGCTTTTTTAACATTAAGTATGCCATTTTCCCATTCGATATCTTTCTTATTCGTAACGTTTACAACTAACTGCCTACTGTTAAAATTAACATCTTCAATATCAGATTCCGCGTCCATATCTGCGTTTGGTAGCACAACAGCTTGCAACATGGCTTCCTGCTTCTGAATGGGATTAAGCGCTTGATATTCAGTATTCGGTAAAACTTTGCTGTATGTAAAGCCAAGAGGAAGCTCTTGTTGATTGCGATACGCAGTCATATTCAGCTCGTCTTTTTCATTTACAGGCGTATAGCCCCAAGGCAGGTACGGAATCTTACTGTCGCCAATTGTCACTGCATAGCGAACAGAAAGAAATGTGTTTACAATTGTACTCCGGTCAAGATTACGTACCATGTAGTTCATGCGCGCATATAAGTTTTCTATTTCTCCCAACCATTGTGCCACATTACTGTTGATCATGCTCCAATAATAGCTTACTCCATAGTAATTACGCATAATGGGGTGATTTTGCCGAGCATCCAAGGCATCTATCCTATAAAATCCGGTGCCTGACATTGTTTCGGCAGGAAGTGGCAAATAATCATTCCACAATGTTCCGTTTTCATGAAATCCCTTTACCAAACCACCCGCATTCTCCGCAATTGATAGGTGCGCATTAGCTGCCGCATTAATAGCAATTATTAAAACCAGCGCAATTTCTTTTATATAATACTTGGGTTTGGATTTGTTTTCAATGTCCACGCCTTTTTCCTCAAAGCTTAAGACCGCTATTGTCAGCACGAGCATTGCAAACCCCATCATATAATAAAGCGATGTATATCTTTTATTAAAAATAACGACCAGCCCGTAGCCTGTTGCGATGCCAATTGTAATAAGAAGGCGGGTGCCTCGTAGATTAAAAATGCCCGGCAGTTTGTATGCAAGGATGAATGCATTTAAAAATACGAATAGGAACATCCAACGTTGTGTGACATACCCGAACCCGTTCATTACATATCCTCCGGCAGGTACTAACCGTATAAGTAGCAACACAACAAGGAACAACACCAAATGCCTTTTGTTATTGCGTCCCTGAAAGTCAGAGCGCGAATTTTCGCAAACAAGCCAGACAACAGCTATTGCGGAAATAGCTGTTACTCCCAAAAAATCTAAACTAGAACTACCAGCAATGAATTTTACAACAAAATCTACATATTCATAAGCTGAGGGAAAATGCCATAGGCTTTCTAGATTAAGGTGTCCCGCGCGTGAGCAATTTAAATAGCCTATAATGCTTGGTAGCAAGAGAACTGCCGCCATCATCAGCCCAATTGCGCAATACCCCACTGCTTGCCCGGCAAGTGAAACTAATTTACGAATATAGTCGCGACCATAAAGGTGATGCACACGTATTAAAACGTAAATAGCCAAGAATAATAGTTCCATATATAGAAAGTAAAATCCGGTGGTCGCCGAAAGGAATACAGATACAATAAACAAATATGGTTTTCCAGTTACAGTTAATATTTTGTCTAGACCCTCCACAATCAGCGGCATATAAAACATGGGAATTAAAAAGTACGGATGAGCCATTACAAATTCAATCGCCCAACCGCTAAAAACATATGTAAGTGCGCCAATGACAGTGTGATACGGCTTAGCCTTCATGTATAGGCAAAAATGTATAAAAGAAATGCCTGGCAGATAAAGCCGTGCCACCACAATAAAATTGTACAGTGCTTCCGTATGCTTTGATGGAACAAACACAGTTAATAAATTAAGCAGATCAAATGGCGAGCCAGGGGATAACACCGTGATTACATCCTCGCCCAAGCCTATACTGAAATCAAATGTTGGTATTTCAGGGGTTAACGCTAATATGCTTCGGATAATTCCCCTTAAGTACCTGCCCATATAGTTTAGCAGGACAACGTGCGTATTCAACCCATCCGCAGCACGCAAAAGAGTTTTGCCATTCAGCCATATCGCCTGCCAACCCGCCACAAAAATAGCTACGAATAAAACGGTGTACAAAATATAAACGCGGAAAAAATTTTTTCCGCACAAAGAATTGTCATATTCCGCAATCATAGGTATCCCTCCTTCCTATATCCTCAATTCTTTTCTTCTAAAGCGCGGATCTCGTTGTAGACGCGCTCGCAGTTGTTGCGGTCGTTAAACTGAAACGTTGACTCTATACGCTCGCGGTATTTGTCTTTAAGCGCACAGCCGTTTCGCATATACTCAATTATTCGATCGACAGTGCCTTCCAGTGTTGTTTCAACTTCGCCAAAGCCATCGCGCTCGTAATCGAAGTAGCCTTTTGGATAATGATTAGCGAAAAACTCCTCTGCGTCAAACTGGCAGTAGATAAGGGGTTTACGCATATAGACAAAATCGAAAGCAATTGATGAATAATCGGTAATTATCAGGTCACTTTCGGCAAATATCTCGCTATATTTCTTTGATAGATCAAAGAATATTACAGATTCATTTCTTTCAAACAGATCGATTGCGCTCGCCATGCTAGGATGTAGCATAAAACATATTTTATAACCAAGATGAGTAGCCTCTATAAGCAATTTCGTACTATTGATTAAACTATTACAAAACAAAAAGTAAGTTGATTCCCTAAAACCTTTTAACAAAAGGTTCGCTCCATCAGTTTTTAATGGCTCCACTAGGTATTGTCGCCAAGTCGGCATAAACGTTATATGTTTTTTAGGGTAGCTATAGATAAGGTCATATCTAGGAAAACCAGTCAACTTAACTTGGTTTTCATTGTAATAATAGTCATATTTAATCAGCGAAGTATATTCTTGCTTTGTAGCGGATATAAATACACTAATATTTCTAACGTATTTATTAGCCCAGTGTGAAACATCATGTAAAGTAACGCCATGTTGCAAAAATACCTTTTTTGAGTTTTGAAGTAAGTCGCTATAATATTGATAAGTTCCCGCGTATTCATAGCTTCTATAGTGAGAAGTTACAATTGTCGCACCCAATAACATATAAAATTTATATCTCCATCTGCCATAATTGATTACCTTGCCGTAGTTTTTTAATCGAGTAAAATCAGGAATATCTTTTGCAATGCAAAAAAAACATTTTATGTATTTATCCTTCTTTTCTGCAATGTACCTAAATATTGCCTCTCCGTTATCATCAGCTTTATTAATACGATCGGATATTAGCCAAATGTTTTTGCGTAAAAAAGGCTTAGCCAAGTAATAAACTAAACGGACAAATATAGCACGCCTCGAACCAGGCTTTTTTAATTTCCATAACTCACACGCAAAATTAAGTTCAGCCTTTACATGTCTAAGCCAACTGCATTTTCTTAAAAATAAATTGGATTTATTTGCAGTCAGTTTATAGCCGTTTTTGTAATAGTAAGAATTTTTCAGTTCTGTAATAGGTGCAAATCGCCCAGCATTCAAATTGCGCTTAACTACAATCATGCCGTTGTCTAAACGGCAACATACAGCTATTTTATAGTGATTTATCTTTTTATCAATAGGTATTTCCCCAACAAACGCTTTTGCGTTTAATATCACATTATCAAGCGCATACCTATCCAGTTCTCTATTAACACAAGTAGTTTTATAAATATCTCGATCATTCACTTGCAAAAACACTTCAAAGCTTTTAACTGGCCCCATTATAATAGTAAAGCCTTCTATTTTTAATACTCCTTTATCTAAAACAACAAAATCCAGCTTAGTATTAAGGTTTTCCAAATAGCATACACACGAGTTATCAAATGACAAAGCAGTGCCATTACATCTTACCGATATTTCAGCTTGGCGACCATACTTTACAGTGTAAAGATAGTGCTTATATTCTGAACCTATAAAAGGTATACCATTAATTACTTTATCATCTGTCTGCACTAATACCTGATATAAAAGCCTAAAAAATTCCTCTTTTTCTTCTTCTGAAAAGAGACCCTTTGGAAAATGCGGCAGTTTTATTTTTCCTTGAATGTCATATAAAACAGCAAACTGAATAAACCATGGTATGTAACCTAATTGTTGCTTATAATAGTCGTAAATCCACAAACTAAACCGATTTAGAAGTATAGAATAAGTGGTGGTGGCGGTGGCGGCGTTTTTAACTAGTGATAGGTTTGAATTTGACCTTATACGATACAGATATTTGCATTTTGCAACTACACCCAACTTCCGCTTGAAAAATAACATTTGTGCAATTCCTTTTGCATCTTCTGCTAACGCTAGTTGCGTATCAAATGTTGTTTCTCTGACTACATTCAATTTGATAAAAGACGCTGCCACAGATAATTGAATATTCTTATACTCATATTCATCACTCAAGTCTATAACTCTGTTACCCTTATCAAATTTGTAATTTAATATATGCCCACCAGTACGTGACTCAAAATAAAATAAGGGAATCGAAACAAT
Organism: Clostridiales bacterium; assembly: GCA_031273705.1. Taxonomy (GTDB): domain Bacteria; phylum Bacillota; class Clostridia; order Lachnospirales; family WQUN01; genus JAISGK01. The sequence goes on along the minus strand of JAISRJ010000325.1, from coordinate 748 downwards.
ATCAACTTGGCCGTCATTATTATTAAAGAATTTATATACCTCTGAAAACGTATTTTTTGACAGCATATCGTCCGGATCAAAAAAATTTACATACCGACCCTCCGCATAAGGCACTCCTGCGTTACGAGCGGACGGAAGCCCGCCGTTTTCTTTATGTATAACTATTATGTTATAGGGGTATTTCTCCTGATATTCATCACATATCGCTCCGGAATTATCCGGCGAACCGTCATCTACCATAATTAGCTGTACATTTTTCTCAAAACCGATTGTTTGCTCCAGTAAACTGTCAACCGCTTCGCGTATGTATTCCTCAACTTTATATACCGACATTACCACAGAAAATTTATACGGATAACCGCATTCCCCCAAGTTAAGCCAGCGGTATCGCTCATGTTCCGGTACATCCCCCGCCTTTGCTTCATTTAAGTCCATCGCCATTAATGTTCCTTCATTGACACGCATATTGCAGTCTCCCCATTATAAAATTAACTTACACGATATCTCATGTTTAGCTTTCTTTTTAAAAATCCCCAAATTAAATCACTGGCGTCAATAAGGAACATAATCATCAATGCGCGGAATTTTTACTTTACCCTCTATTCTTTTCTTCTAAAGCAAGGATCTCGTTATAGACGCGCTCGCAGTTGTTGCGGTCGTTAAAGGGAAAGGTGGATTCTATACGCTCACGGTATTTGTCTTTAAGCACACAGCCATTTCGCATGTACTCGATTATGCGGTCAACAGT
>JAISRJ010000234.1 GCA_031273705.1 Clostridiales bacterium | reverse complement strand
GAATTAGCACAATGTATTCGGTCACACCATTATCAAAAACCTTAAAATATTGATAGCCTTGAATTACTTGGCTATCCGCCGGCGACGAGATGAAGGCATCCACCCCATCGACAATCCGGCCGAACATATCCGCCTCGGTACTGGCGGATACCTTGCCTTCTCGCTCTACCACACTCATATCCCGTCGGGTTATATTTTTCAGACCGTCAAGTGTGTTTTGCAGAATTTGATTCGACAGCAAACTTTCCACTCCTCAATAAAAAAATTGTAATCTTTTACCTATAAGTTTATATCAAAAATACAAATTTTAAAATAGGAATTTGAAAATTTTATCATAAATGTAATAAAACTCTCAAGATTTCTCTACAGCACTCTTGAGAGTTTTAGAAAATGTTCGTTTAAAATTTTCATCAGCAGTCAAATCATCATTCGTCCGCAAAATAGAAATCATACTCTTCGGACAGTTCTCGCAGTATTTCATTCACATAGCCAATTGTCTCAAAAGCAAGTATACCTTTAGACGCAAGAAAATTTGTCGCCCCCTGTCCGAGCTTTCCGGCAATAATGGCCGAACAATCCGAAAGTGCGGAACAAGCCGTTTCAACGACTCCTACATGGCGCGAAACGCTGGGGTCAGGCAATGGTATCACTCGCTTTTCAATCACTCGAAAGCCGGTTTTGCCGACCTCCGCAATTTGGAATACCCTTGAATGCCCAAAATGCTGAAATACTGTTTCTCCATCATCTGTCGCAATCGCTATTAGTCTTGGCATCAACTTCACATCCCAAACTACAAATTATTAAGTGAACGACCTCGGCGCTTGCGCCGGGGTCGTTCACTTGCTGACATTGCAAACCTTGCGAAAAGGAGCGGTCTGCCATTTTAATTTGCTTGCCCGAAAAGGCGCACGACAGATCCGCGCTGTCGCCTCCTAAATCGTTATAAGTATTAGGTCTTTGCTCACGAATGCCATTGTATGCTCTTGCCATTTTCAATTGCCTCCAATTTGTTGGATGGTTGAATCAAGTTATCTTTAACAAAATTATACCGAATCAACAAAGCAATTCCGCGCACCGCGTTTTCTGATACCATGCAAATCCAAGCCCCATATATGCCCAGTCCCAAAACATTAATTACTATCCATGTTCCAAGCACACGCACTATCCACAATGTCGCGATACTTACGATAAATGGCGATTTAGTGTCTCCGGTTCCGTTAAATATGCCTTCCATCACCATCGAAACACCAAATATTGCCTCATTAACCGCAATTATGTAAAATAATCTTGTGCCTATGTATATTACGTCGGCGTCCGCGGTAAAAAAAGAAATTACAGGTTTTGCCACAGCTATCATAATAATACCTACCACAAACATCAAACTGGCGATAAGGGCGCAAGATGATATTGTCAGTTGATTCAGCTTTTGCTTATTACGTTCGCCTTTATAGTTACCAGCCAATGTAGTAACGGCAGTCTGCGCGCCAACTACCGCCATATAAAACGCCGACTCCGCCGTAAAGGTGATTGTATGAGCCGCCAGCGTTAATGTTCCAAGTCCCGTAATGAACGCTGTAAAAACGACCCTGCCCAAACTGGTGGTAATCCTGCATAACAAAACGGGAATAGCTGTCACAATACACCGCTTTATAATTTTCATGTTGACAGTGAATCGCTCACCAATGGGCGAAACCAAAGGATTTCTATATACGCCGATAATCATGAGAACACCTCCGACTACAGACGCAATCGCCGTACCCATAGCAGAACCTTTAACACCAAGACCCGCGCCCCAAACATCCAGCCGCAATCCAGCCACCGCAATCGTTCGGCTATTGTATATCAGCAAAAAATTAAGCGCTATATTCAGAATATTCATAAAGGCGTTCACGTACATTGGAGTCTTCATATCTCCAACGCCTTTTAGCGCGGAGCCTAAAATCATATTAAGCGAAATAAAGACGACAGGCAGGTAGATAATACGAAAATACGATGAAGCGTCCGCTCTTATTGTCTCGTCAGCTCCCATCCATTCAGGTAAAAACGGGCTGCTAACAAAAGATACCGCCAGCAGTATAAGTCCCATAACAGCCGACATGTAAAAGCTTTGGATAGAAGCTCGCTTCACATCCTTATATTGGCGCTTACCCATCGAAACCGAAATATATGAAACAACACCGATTCCCGCCGCCATCAAAACGCCTCGCAGCAGATAGTTGACTTCTTGAGTTAGACCTACCGCCGCCGAGGCGTTACTGCCAAGCTTTCCAACCATAATATAATCCGCGTATGATAAAGCCGATTGAAGCATGAAATCAATACAGGCAGGTATCGACAAGGCGATTAACGTACGCAGCATGACTTTTCTTTCGATTGACAATTTTGCGCCTTCTTTCATCACGCCGCATATTGATTTTGCCAGTGAACGGAAGCACTGGCGACATACCCGCCGCCTACACCTTGAGCTAAGGCTCTCTGACGCTTAGGCGGCCGACTTCTCGGCAATCAAAAGTTAAAGGTTATACTCCGGCGGCAGGACTCTACTTAAAAACTGTTTTGTGCGCGACTCTTTTGGGCTTGAAAACACTTCATCGGCAGTGCCTTCCTCAACGATATATCCGTCTTCCATGAATATAACCTGGCTGGCAATTTCTTTCGCAAACTGCATTTCATGCGTCACTACTACCATAGTAATGCCGGTTTTCGCGACGCGTTTAATAACTTGCAGCGTTTCTCCGATAAGCTCGGGATCAAGAGCTGAAGTCGGTTCATCGAATAAAATAATATCAGGATTTAATACCGCCGCTCTGGCGATGCCGACGCGCTGCTGCTGCCCGCCGGATAATTGCGATGGATAACTATCGTATTTATCAGAAAGCATTACCCAATCCAACATTTCTTTCGACTTCTTGAGCGCTTCTTCTTTAGGCATCTTTCTGGATACGGTCAGACCCAAGGCAACATTTCCAAGAGCCGTTTTGTTTCGGAATAAGCCATAGCACTGAAACACAAAAGCAACCTTTTTTCTTACGTCTAATATTTCGGAACGTTTCGCGCGATGCAAATCTACCGTTGTACCTGATATTGTCATTGTCCCGGAATCTGCTTTTTCAAGAAAATCAACGCAACGCAGCAAAGTGGTCTTGCCAGAGCCGGACGGCCCTAAAATTACCACAACTTCTCCTTTTTTTATGCTTAACGAAACATCCTTCAGGACTTCTGTCTTTCCGAACGACTTCTTAATATGCGCAAGGCTCAACACGTTTGCCAACCCCCTGTGCTCTTTCTGATTTTACTTTTTCGATTCTGACGGCATTAGAAGCCCAACCGCCAAAAAAGCTCATTAAAACCGATAATACCCAGAAGATTATCGCGGCGGCGATATATCCTTCCAAATAACTGTAATATTTCGCGCACGCCTGCAGTGATCCGTACATAACCTCAACAATGCCGATTGTATAAACAAGAGCGGAAGCTTTAAACGAGGCGACTAGATTATTCATCAACATCGGCATAGAAGCCGGTATTACCTGCGGTATAACAATTTTTCTTAAAAGCTGTGTTGTTGTAAGACCGACAGAATAGCCCGCTTCAAATTGAATCTTATCAATAGATAGCAGTGCTCCCCTAAATGCTTCGGTACTGCTTGATAATAGGCATAAAGACAAAACAAACACGCCTAAAGCAATCAAGTTTACTTCCGCGGGTTTAATATTCAGGTTAAAATACTCAATAATCTTTCCAATATTGTTGTTATATATAAGACTGGTTATTAACAGTATAAGCATAACTGGCGTTCCCTTTAAAACAGTTAGGAATATAGTTAATATTTGGCTTATCACCGGTGTTTTATAATATCGGGCCAAGGCAGTAAACATACCAATGCACAATGAGATTGCGACCGCCATCAGCGTTAGCGTAATAGTAGCCGGAAGATTCCGCAAGCCGTTAATCAGACATAATTTCAAAAGGCTCCAGTCAATTTTGTAATTTACCATACACTACGTCTCCTCTCTTCTGTATTTTGTGAAAAATAAACTCCAACAAAACACTGATTACGATAAAAATAATTGCCGCATCGACATATGTATCCAAAACATGCCCGCTATTGTTCCCGACAATTCTCGCTTTTCCAATCACGTCAACCGCCCCCAGCAGAAAAGCAAGAGAGGTTCCCTGAAACAATCCTATCAAATCGGTGCTGAAGCTGGGTATAGCAATGCGTATCGCCTGCGGAAAAACAACATGAATAAACGTTTGAAAATACGTCATGCCCGTTGAATATCCGGCCTCGGTCTGAAGCTCGGGAACCGCGAGGATAGCGCCCCTGATAATTTCACCGAGAAAAGCGGCCTCGTTTAACGCGTATGCCGTAATTATAAAAAATAGTTTGTTCCATCCGTTTATATCCACGCCGAATAAGTTATAAACCAACATCGGCAGCCCGTAATAAACCAAATATAGTTGAATGATAAGAGGCGTCCCCCTCATAAATGAGATATATACCGTCATTACTTGATTTAGCACAGGTATGCGAAACATCCTGATTATCGCTATAAAAATTCCAAGGAACAGCCCGACAAGAATAGCTATCGCAACAATTTCAAAGGTTACGCTTAAAGAAGCAAGTAGCTTTGGGAAAGCCGTGATCATTCTTGACACCGATAGAAAATCATTCACGTAAGTAGCTCCTTTCCGCTGAACTTTACCTTTTATTTTTGAAATTGCTATAGTACGGCTATCTTTATTTTACTGTGAAATCTTCTCCGTAGAATTTGATGGAGAGCTTTGCCAATTCTCCATTATCGGTGAGTTGTTTTAGCGTTCTGTCAGCGGCTTGTTGAAGTTCTGTCTGATTCTTGCCAAACAATATAAACGAGTTCGAGTCATATACCTTGGCGTCTGTATGCAACACCCAATTTGTAATTTCAAAGGTTTCCGTCCAATATTTATAAACTTGATCGGTGCCTACAAGAAAATCGACGACTCTATTGTTTAAAACAGTGACGTATTCTTCTGAAGTGCCCGCGCCGATATATCCGTTGATTTTTAAATCAGGGTTCTCCTCATTCCATGAATTTACCTGCGCTTCGATAGAACCGCCCTGTGAGACATAAGTCGTTTTCCCCGCCAGATCCTTAAATCCCGTAATATTAGCGTATTGAGGGTCGTCTAAAGTTATAATATATGTGTTATAACCTACCAACGGCACTGTGCCGAAAAGATACTTTTCCTCTCTTTCTTTGTTCCACTCAAACTGCTGAGAACCCGCTAATATTTTTCCTGTCGCCAATGAGTTCAAGATCTCCGAAAATTCCATAGTCTGAAGATCAAATTCGTATTCAGGCAGTAATTCGTCAATTGCCCGCAAGGTTTCCACATCGTATCCGGTTAATTTGCCGTCATCATCAATATAGGCGTCTGGCTTTGCCGCGCTGCATACGCCAACCGGAATTACCGTCGCCGCGACCGCCTCCACATTTCCGGCGTCGGCATTTGAATTAGCGGTGGGCGAACTTCCGCAAGCGGCCGAAAAACTTACTAAAATCAGATTTAAACCAAGAACCGCAAATCTTTTTAACAGACCAATCTTTTTCATAATTCTACCTCTCTTCACTTTTTATAACTTTATAGAAATTTCACAAATAGCCATTGTTTACTGTACCGCGTTCATCTGCAAACCGACGCTGTAAATATCGCCTACCAGATTTAATCCTCCGTCGTATCCTACATACGTGCCATTAATAATCAATTTATCCTCAATCGGGTTTGATATGGGAAGAAAGTGACCGCCTATGCGCGTAGCCAAAAAGCTCTCCCAACCGCTTCCCAAAATGAACGGAGAACCACCGAAATCCTGCGTTTCTATTTCATCGTGAATCGCATATCCATCGGTGTTAAATTCCACATCCGCTATAACGCCGTAGTTCAATTCATTTGCGGATTCCACCACTTTCTTTTGAAGCAATGTCGGCGTATTGTCGCAAATATATACCTTTGTCGGAAACATTCCCATGTCGTTCACCAAAAATCGAGTGACGGCGACAGAATATTGCGCGTCCGACACAATGGCGAATCGTTTAGACATAATCCTAAGCTCGAGAAATACCGGAGCGAAACGGTCGATATAGTAGTAATACTCCGCTTCGCGCCGGGCGATAACATCTTCAACGATTTTTGGATCCAAGCCGGCAAAATCAGCGATAGCTCTTAGAAATTTTGAAGATTCATACGCGCCAATCGGCAAATTTTCATAGTGCAAAAGCGGTACGTCAAATTTATCCTCCAAGAGTTTTGCGCTCTCATATCCAACCCAAGGGGAAGCAAGGATGGTGAACTGAGCTTCTCCTAATTTTTTTATGTTTTCAATCCCTCTTGCGTGACCAAATATAGTGTTTGGGATTAATCCTAACGATGAAACTAAATTTTCTAAGGCGCGGAGATTACCCTCCCAAAAAGGATCTTGATATGGAGGTCCGGTTAAAATATTTACCAAGCCTTTCTTTTTCTCTCTTTTTTGAACTAGCTTGTTGAAAATCGCGCTTAGTACCCAATCGTGGCTTATGTAGTTATTCCCTTTGAAACCCGGCGTACTAACCGCGACAATAGGCTTATTCGCGTCGTCAAATTTAGAAACGACTTCGACAATGTCGTCGCCTATAATTTCAGAGGCGCAGCCGCTGAATACAATATATAAATCTCCATCTAAAATCTTCAGCGAATTTTCAATCAGATCTTCCAGCTTGTGATTACCGCCAAAAACAATCTCTTTTTCGCCCACGCAGGTACAGGGATATAGCTGCGGTGAAATATAGCCGGAATTGCCGAACGAATCATCCAATTTGCCGGCGCACCCCGCGCCGGAATGCATAATCGGAACAGCCCGGTCAATTGCGTGTACAGTTTGTATTGCCGCCAAAGCGCACTTATAGCGCTGCTGACCTAACGCTTGTGCCATTATTATGCCTCCTTGTGCATGGCGGCGTGATTTTGGTTCAGCCACCAATCGGTATAAGGCAATTTTGTGTGCGCGGACAGGTTTTCCATAAAACTTCTGTTCGTAACCGCGTCCACAATCATATTGGCAAGCGCCAATGTTCCTTTATATCCCATAGCCAAGTATTCGTCGCCAACATAAACCGCCGGAATATTCTGTTTAGTAGCCCATACAGTAAAGCCCGGATGCCTGGAAAAAAAAATATCCGGTTGATTTTGATGAAGGATGTTAAATATCTCAAAATTCTGATTATCGCTGATGATTGTGCCAAAATTATTTGCCGAATTCTTACTGATAAAGTCAATTGCCGGAGGGATATTATCGCCATCCTGCCTAGGGTCTAAATGACCAGACGCCAGCCAGAGTATTTTGATACCAAGTTCTTGAAGCACCCTCGCCATTTCGTAAGAATATCCCGCGCCCATGGCCAGGACCGCTTTAAGTCCAGCCGTTCTTTCCTTAACTTTCTCAATTTTGGGAAGATATTTTTCTCTTTCCTGATTGATAATTTGCCGGGCTTCCCGCTGCTTACCCAAAATTGCGGCAATGCCCTTAAACCATATTTCAAAACCCTGCATACCCATTGGGTTTATCGTTTTTAGGAACGGAACGCCATATTTTTGTTCCAAAGCGTTTCCTAAATAAGTGCCTAACGTGCTGCATACCGCAACGGTCGCGCGAGCTTCCGAAAGATGTTCAATCTCTTCCACCGTACTGTTTACAAACAAGAATTGAAGTTTAACCCCAAGTTTTTCAAAAATCTCTGAAAGATACTTTCGTTCGCTTTCAAAAAAGTTTATGAAATTTACAACATCGCGCTTTTCTTTCGGTTCTTTTACCAAAGTTTTAACAATCGCGTGATCCATAGCGTCTACTCCAGAAAACCATACCTGTGATTTAAAGCCTTCGCAGTTTACATTCCCAATGGGTATATCATATTCGCTCGTTAATTCGGATACTAACGATTCAATATCCTCGCCAATTACCGCACTTGCGCAAGAATTGACGATAAACAGCGCTTTTGGCCTGCGTTTTTCAATTACATCTATCGCTAACTTTTTTAAGCTATCAACCGCTCCAAAGATTGTGTCATTCTCATCCATATCATCGCCATAGGAAATGGATTCATAGCTTTTGTTAATCCTTGCGGCCGCCTGCCGACCAACGGTAGCGCGCCCAATGCAGGAACATCCCGACGGTCCATGTAATATTACCGCTACGTCTCGAATAGAAAGAAGGTTGCTTGCCGCACAGCCATTGGGGCATATGCCGGCTTGGGCAAATCTTCTTTCTTTGTGTTCCAGCTTGCCGCATGATACCGCTTGCGTCATTTCTTCTAAGTCACCATTCCAACATATTATGGAACCCAAGCGTTCTTCCCGAATCGGCGGGTCCGCCAAGTGCAATTGAAGCGCCATCATAAATACCTCCCGTTATTATATTTTGCTTTATGCTCGCCAACACAAAGAGCAGCTACCAAACCATACTAAATCTATATGTATGTATGTTATTAATCATTCTATCATACAAATTTCTTTTTGCCAACAGATAAATATATTTTTACAAGCAGCTTTTTACAAGCAACAAAAAAATCGTCTGTAACAAAAAAAGCGTCCGTTTCCGAACGCCTTCTTACAGGTTTCACTTCTTACAGGTTGGTTAACTATAATCTTTACAATTTACATAGAATGAGACTTACGTCGTCCATTTCAAATTTCTCATTTTCCAAGGCGTTATAGTTATAAAATGAATTAAGAATCATTTCAATAATCTCTTGCGGGTCGTCCAGAGTGTGAGCGTCGGAAAGTACATCCTTAAACCGCGTACTAAATTCTTCGGGATTCTCTTTATAAAAGGCGTCGGAAAGCCCGTCCGTTGTAAAAACCAGCAGATCACCGGTATCATAGTCTTTTATATGGTATTCGTATGTGGCATCCGCCATCATACCAATCGGAAGCCCGGTCGCGTCCAGAAACTCGGC
>JAISRJ010000107.1 GCA_031273705.1 Clostridiales bacterium | reverse complement strand
GCCGATATTTTCAACTATACGGCGGTGAAGCGAGGCATCTCGCGCTATGCGCGAGATGGCGCGAGCAGAAACCAGCGCAGTCGCGCGCTTCTTAAGACCTTGCCAATTCATCGCGCCGCCTAAAGAGGCCGGTCGGCACCTTGGCAATCTTGGTTAAAAAGCGCCGGGACGAAAGCTCATGGGCAACAGTTCTTCCAATGTCATTGTCTTGTGTAAAACCGTTTCAAGCAGAAATGAATTGTTCGGGTTTTTATCTGATCCATCCGAGGAGCCATCGTCAAACTTTTTACCCGCCACAGATATGATTTTGAATTCATTAGGATTGCAGAATTCAACCATTATCTGTCGGCAAACCCCGCAAGGCCAAACAAAATCCGGTTCGGCGTCTTTTGCCCATCCAGCGACCGCGATAGCTTCAAATTCCCGCTCTCCCTCACTGACCGCCTTAAAAAATGCCGTTCGCTCCGCACAATTAGTCGGTGTAAAAGCAGCGTTTTCAATATTGCAACCCGTAAAGATTCTGCCGGTTTTTGTGAGTAGCGCCGCCCCCACCATAAATCCCGAATAAGGGGAATATGAAAACTGTCTGACCATAATAGCGGCACGCGCAATTTCAGAATATTGCCACATAATTTCCCCTACTCGAATTCTATAGCGGTTTCACAAAATAAACTAAAACAGGATGAGGTAAAACGAATATGAGCGACAACGACCGACGCGTACCCGGTAGGTACGCGAGTGACAGCCGACGAAGGCATTGACGTTTTAGCCGCTTAACTCTCACATACTTATGGAATTGACATAATCTGTATATACATATTACAATGTAGTTGGCATAAAGTCAAGAACGAGAATATTCCTGTGTAACGAGAATATTCCTGGCATGGCAACGTCCGACATATCGTTTCTACTTATACTCACGAGCGTAAGCATTTGCCACACATACAGTCTTTTTGGCACAATTCCACATCAGACGAACGCCGCGTACCTTGAGAGGTACGCGGCGCAACCATCTTCTTTGCTTTGCACTAAAAATCCTAGTATGTCGTTGGCAAACGCTTACGCCCGCGAGTATATATGCCATCGAACGCGCCAATCTATACACGTTTGCCAAAATTAGCGGTACCTGGAACTTTGCCTCCTTTGTCCCCTTTGCTACTATCACCACCTCTTGCATGCGGCAGTTGTCCCGTTAATGCGACAAGTCATTCCGGATGAGTAATAACAACCTATCAAGCCCCGGCGCAAGCGCCGGGGCTTTCGACTATCTGTTATAAACCTTAGAAACGTTTTCTATAAACGTATCCGCGCCGGAGCGAGAAATTACACCTCTCGCAACCAGTTGGTCTATCAGCTTTTGATTAGAAGATTTTGTATTGGTCAGCAGTACATCCGCCATATTCACAACCGCGGAACCTCGCACATATTCATGACCGGTAAAATATTCCGTTTCCGCTGAGCTGAACAAACCAACTTCTTTCGCTTTATCACGCGCGGCGCCGAAAGTAAAGTCATTATTCTTTTCTTCATACCCTAATATTCTTAGAAGAAAAGTCGTAAACTCCTGATAAGAAACAAAACCATTCGCGTTAAGAAGGGTATGAGCCTGATTTACACCCACCGTAATACCCTGACTATATGCAAACGCGGCTATTCTGTCTCCCCAGGCGGGCGTGTCGCCAAACGGATTCGGATCTGTAAAGGCATTTGCCTGTTCTTCCAGACCCATAAGCCGGATAATAAGCGCAATGGCTTCCATTCTGGTCATTTGACGCTCTAGCTCAAAGACCGGTTCTCCGGCGGTGCCGGTTCCCATAAATAATTTTAAATCAAACAAAGAGTTGGCGACCGAATTAGAAAGTTGATTCATTTGAGCGATGCTGATATTACTTGTCACGCGTATAGAAGCGGTTGGCGTGGTGGTTGGTACAGGTGTGCCTGTTGGTATTGGCGTCGCTGTTGGTATAGGCGTTGGCGTTGGAGTTGACCATGGTATGACGCTCGTCGAACCGGAACGATTAGTTGAAAGCCTGGGCACACCCGCGGTTGACGCCTGCGGCGTACTCTGCCCATATGTATTTATTATCTGTCTCATTGCCTCTTCAAATCGCACGCTTTCTCCGGATCTTCGATCGTCGTTAATCGACCAAACCGAAATACCTCTAAACGTCGGATATTTTTGAATCATTAATCGCAGCGCCTCTTGATATTGCGCAATCGTCAAAGCCCCCGCCGACGGTTGGGTACGGCGAACCAGCATTACAACTTGATCAGGCCGCAAGCCCGCGAAAAACTCTCCGGTTCTGGAAATCGTAAAACCATCAATAAGCATCTCCGAGAGCTTTACCAGACTGTTGACATTGTATCCGGAAAATCCGGTATAGTCATTTATTGGATTATTATAATATTGCGGATGCAAGAAAGTAAGAATATCACGGCAGTTATTAATCAGCGGCAAATATCCGCCATATATACCATTATAATTACCTAAATATTCAGCGCCACCTTGTACGTAAGGATGCTCCGGACACATGGTTAGTATGAAATCCTCTCCAAAGCGTTTCGCAAGTTCATGCAGAACATAGCTGAGATTCTTTTGCAGAGGATCCTCAAGGGTATCGATAGAAGTGGTAGTTGAGACATAGATTATGCCGCCGCCTTCTATATCCACATCCAAACCATCAAAGCCATACTTTGCGATTATATCCCCCGCGGTGCGCAGAAACGCGTCTCTCTTGGCATCGGTCTTAATATCGAAAGAGCGCATTGTTTCGCCGCCTAACGAGATTAACACCTTCTTACCCTGATTCTGTAAATATTTAATATCGCTTATAAACTCCGCTTCCCCGCCGGGATACAACCCGCTGTCCAAAATAAACGAAGCGTTATAATCGGTGTAATCTACCATCATAAACGCTACGATTACAACATCCCATTCCGGACCAACGTCTCTCAGTTTTATACGCGTCCTATCTGTCCAATTCTCCCAATAGCCGGCTATAATATTGGTTGGCAAGCCGCTCGCGGGTGGCGTCGGCGTTATGGTAGGCGACACAGGCGGCGTTACCGTCGGCGTGGCCGTTTGCCCCGGCGTTGGCGTGGCTGTTGACCCCGGGGGCGGCGTGGGCGTGGCTGTTGACCCCGGTGGCGGCGTCGGCGCGGTCGAATCTCCGTCGATGTGGACAGTTACTATCGGGTTGTATAAACCTTCTGTTATAGTAAATATCTCAAATTTCTTTTCTTCGCCCGGAGGTATTTTCATGTTGTAGCTTCTGGGGGTTATGTAAATAATGTCGCCTGAAACTGTAAATGTGCAATCCGTATTTCTATTAACGGTCGTGCCGCTTGGTATAGGAATTGTCGCGGACCAATTATTCACGTCCGCGGTCCCATTGTTTTTTATGTATACGGTAATTCTGGTTTCTGTTTTGGAAGTAGTTCCATACTGCCATGAGTCAAAGTTATCAAACCGCACTTCAACGTAAGCTTTATCCGCCGTAACCTGTGGATCGTCGTCGGATTCAAATTCCACATACTGTAAACTGGCATCTTTACCCACAGCGCGATTCCCGATAACCTGAAGTTCAAATTCTTTGGAAATACCCGGATCCAAAATTTTATTATAAAACTTGGGTTCGCACTTAATGCCACCGGCTTCAATTGTGGCGTCCGTATCTGACGCCGTTTTAATCGTACTCATCGTTATCCCTGTTAGCGGAATAAATACACGCCAATTATTAACTTTTCTGTCGCTCGTGTTCTGGATCTTAACACGAATTTTGGTAGTAATACTTGCCGCGCTGCCCCAACTGCCGTAGTCAATTACACTGACAATCACTTCCGATTTGTTGGCGGATATGGCGGTTTGCATACTGGAAAGTATCATCGCCATAGACAGCAGCAAAGCAATCAATGCCTTGTGCCCTAGTGTCGCGCGTACAGCGGCTTTTTTCATAAGTATAATCCCCTCTCCTTAAAATAAGCTGTTATGCCATCAATTTCCATTAGGTTAAATAATCAATTAAAATATATAAATAATCTTAAATATTTTAATAAATTATATTGATTATAATAAAAATCGTTTACGCGACATTTACAATAAATGGACATAACCCTATGCCCGATATCCCATTGCTATAAACGTTTGGGAATACTTTTTTTAGTATCTGCAAGCTGGCGTTAACA
>JAISRJ010000098.1 GCA_031273705.1 Clostridiales bacterium | reverse complement strand
AGCAAGCGGATAAAATTTATCTGGCGACCGACCCCGACCGCGAAGGCGAGGCAATAAGCTGGCATTTAATGTTCGCCTTAAAGCTGGACGCAAAAAAAACATCCAGGATTACATTTAACGAAATTACAAAGACAGCCGTTAAGCGTTCAATCAAAGAAGCCCGTGACATAAATATGAATCTGGTGGACGCGCAGCAGGCTAGGCGAGAGTTAGATCGAATCGTAGGATATAAAATAAGCCCATTGCTTTGGAAAAAAGTAAAACGCGGGCTGAGCGCGGGACGAGTGCAGTCTGTGGCTATGAGAATTATTTGCGACCGTGAGGAAGATATAGAGAATTTTAACCCGGAAGAATATTGGACTCTGGAATCTGTGTTATCGGATGGAAAATTAAGTTTTACGGCCAAGTACAACAGCAATGACAACGGCAAGAAAGAACTGAAAAATAAAGAGGATTGCGACTGTATAATCGCGAATATAGAATCCAAGCCATGGATTGTGAAAGATGTTCGATTAGGAAGTCGTGTAAAAAATCCGTCGGCGCCGTTTACGACAAGCACGTTGCAGCAGGAAGCCTCAAAGATTTTGGGATACGCGACCGCGAAAACCATGATGGTTGCCCAACAACTGTATGAGGGTGTGGATATAGTCGGTAAGGGCACATTGGGGCTGGTAACTTATATCCGAACAGACTCGGTGCGCATTGCCGATGAAGCTTATGAAGCCGCGAAAACTTGGATTGTCTCGAAATATGGTAAGGATTACTTGCCGGCGGAACGAACGATCTATAAAAGCCGGGGCAGGGCGCAGGACGCGCATGAGGCTATACGCCCGTCGTATGTCGATCTATTGCCGGAAGATGTGAAAGATTCTTTAACCAACGAGCAGTATAAACTTTATAAACTGATATGGGAGAGATTCATCGCCAGTCAAATGAGTTCGGCGGTTTATAATATGGTTTCCGTAAAAATCAGCGTTGGGGATTATATTTTTCGCAGCGGCGGATCGATTCTGCACTTTAAAGGCTATTTGATTGTATATAATAAGAATGAAACAGAGAAGGACGCGGATGTTAGTATCCCTGAACTGAGGGCGGGTCAAGAAATAAAATTTTTAGAGAGTAAGCCCGAACAGCATTTCACGCAACCGCCGCCCCGATACAGCGAGGCGAACCTTGTAAAGACAATGGAAGATTTAGGAATAGGGCGCCCCAGCACCTACGCAAGCACTATTAGCACTATAGTCCACAGAGGATATGTTTGTAAGGAAAATAAGGTCTTTTTTCCGACCGAGCTGGGTGAGATAGTAAATGATATAATGCGGCGGAACTTTGAAAACATTGTTGATATAGAGTTTACCGCGAAAATGGAAGAAAGCCTGGATAAGGTCGAAGAAGGGGACTTGGAGTGGAAAGAAATTTTGAGAGGATTTTATACTCCTTTTTCCGAAAAGATTAAGCGTGCGGAAGAACTGATCGGCGAGATAGAGGTCGAGGACGAAAAGACCGATGTAATCTGCGAACATTGTGGACGTAACATGGTTATAAAGTATGGAAGATTTGGAAAATTTATGGCTTGCCCCGGCTTTCCGGAGTGCAAAAATACTAAACCGTTTTTTGAGGACGCGGGGGTAAACTGCCCGGTATGCGGCGGCAAGGTTCAAATAAAGAAAACGCGTAAAGGTAGAAAATACTATGGCTGCGAAAATAATCCCGAATGCGGGTTTATGACTTGGAGCCGCCCCAGCGGAGAGACGTGCCCCGACTGCGGCGGCTATTTGGTAGAAAAGGGCGTAAGGCATCGCAAAATCGTTTGCTCTAATGTTCAGTGCGGCTTTTCCAAAGAACTTCCCCCCGAAGAAGTGGATAAGGAAGCGTGACGCCCTCTTGCCGCCGGCTTGGCATACTAACGGGACAAATTCCGTAGGCAAGCGACGAAAAATACGGCAATCAGTATAAGAGTGGCAAAGTTCCAGGTACTGTAAATTTTGGCAAACCGGTTGGCAAACCGGTATTGACTGCTATGTTCATAACTTCTTGTCCTGTGAGTTTGCCCTCCTACCCTTGACACCGCTACCGAATGAATTTAGCTTCGGATATGGGTAATTGGAATAGGACAATTAAACTTGCAATTTTCAAGTGATTCACACAATTTGCAAAGTCCTTGACTTTTGCCTGTTTAGGTGATAGAATGCAATCTGTTGCCAAACAATAGGGAAAATTCGAGGTTTTTTTCATTTGACCAGGCAAACCGGATCTTATTTTAAGGAGGTGCTATATGCCAACGTTCAATCAAATGGTTCGGATTGAAAGGAAGTCTACTCGTAAAAAAGCGAAGGCTCCCGCGCTCTTGAGAGGTTTTAACTCCAAGAAAACCAAGTATACCGATATTGCAAGCCCGCAGAAACGCGGTGTGTGTACGTCAGTTAAGACTGCCACACCTAAAAAGCCGAATTCAGCTCTGCGCAAAATCGCCCGTGTGCGTCTTTCCAATTATATGGAAGTCACGTGCTATATCCCCGGTGAAGGTCATAACCTTCAAGAACACAGTGTTGTTCTGATTAGAGGCGGCAGGGTTCGAGACGTGCCCGGTGTGCGCTATCACATCATCCGCGGCACTTTGGACACGGCGGGCGTCGCGAAACGCAAGCAGGCCCGTTCTAAATACGGCGCAAAGCGCGGCAAAAAGTAAGCCCTGTACTAAATAACACTTCCGGTTTGTACAGGCGCGTTCGCGGGTTATTCCGCGAGTACCGGGGCCATTCGCCTTATGCGGTGGCAATCGATTGGAGGGAAGAACCGTGCCGAGAAAAGGTCATGTTCCCAAGAGGGACGTTTTGCCGGATCCCTTGTATAACAGCAAAATAGTTACAAAACTTATTAATACTATTATGCTGGACGGCAAAAAAGGTATCGCGCAAAAGATTGTTTACGGCGCGTTTGAACGGGTGCAAGCAAAAAAAGGCGCGCCCGCAATGGAATGCTTTGAAGAGGCGATAGGCAATATTATGCCTGTGCTTGAGGTAAAAGCCCGTCGCGTAGGCGGCGCCACTTATCAAGTTCCGATTGAAGTTTCACCCGACCGGCGACAGGCATTGGGCTTGCGCTGGCTGGTGCTTTATTCCAGAAAGCGAGGCGAAAAGACCATGGTAGATCGCCTTGCGAATGAGATATTGGACGCGCTTGCCAGCACCGGCGGCGCTGTTAAGAAAAAAGAAGAGACTCATAAAATGGCGGACGCCAACAAGGCGTTTTCACATTATAAATGGTAGGCTGAAGAGAGGAATAAAAAGTGAGAGCTTTCCCGCTGGAACGCACTAGGAATATTGGTATAATGGCGCATATTGACGCTGGAAAAACCACCTTGACCGAGCGCATACTGTACTATACAGGCCGTAATTATAAACTCGGTGAAACACACGAGGGTACAACTACTATGGACTGGATGGAACAGGAACAGGAAAGAGGCATCACCATCACATCAGCCGCCACTACCACGCAGTGGGAAGACCACCGGATTAACATCATTGACACCCCCGGTCACGTTGATTTTACCGTCGAGGTGGAACGTTCTCTGCGTGTGTTGGATGGCGCGGTGGGCGTTTTTTGCGCCAAAGGCGGTGTAGAACCTCAATCCGAGACTGTGTGGCGTCAGGCTGATCACTATAGTGTGCCGCGCATTGCCTTCGTTAATAAAATGGACATAATGGGCGCGGATTATTTTAACGTTGTTAATATGATGAAAAGCCGGCTTGGAGCCAAGCCAATACCATTGCAGATTCCTATCGGTTGTGAGGACCATTATGACGGTCTGATAGATTTGATGGATATGCAGGCGTATTTTTATACCGACGAATTAGGAAAGGATATAGAAGTGCGCGAAATTCCCGACGAGTATAAAGAGTCGGCGGAAAAAGCGCGGCTGGATTTGATAGAAGGCATATCCGAAACAGACGATGGTCTGATGGAGAAATATCTGGTCAATGAAGAACCGTCCGTCGAAGAATTAAAAGCCGCGCTGCGCAGGGCGTGTATATCTTGCGAGCTTACGCCGGTGTTTTGCGGTTCGGCTTATAAAAATAAGGGCGTCCAAAAACTGTTGGACGGAGTAGTGGAATACTTGCCGGCCCCTACGGACATTCCTTCCATAAAAGGCGTTCTGCCCGATAGTGAGGAAGTTGTGGAGCGGCACGCCTCGGATGAAGAACCCTTTTCAGCGCTGGCGTTTAAAATTATGAACGATCCTTATGTGGGTAAATTGGCGTTTTTTAGAGTTTATTCCGGAGTATTGGACGCCGGTTCGTATATATATAATTCTGTAAAAGGCAAGAAAGAACGTGTCGGTCGGATTCTGCAAATGCACGCTAATCACCGTGAAGAAATGGATAAGGTCTACGCCGGAGATATTGCGGCTGCCGTAGGCTTGAAAATCACTACAACGGGCGATACTCTTTGTAACGAGAATCACGAGGTTATTTTAGAGTCTATGAATTTCCCCGAACCTGTAATCTCGGTGGCTATCGAACCCAAAACCAAAGCCGGCCGGGATAAGATGGGCACGGCTTTGGGCAAATTAGCGGAAGAAGATCCTACGTTTAAAGCCTATACCGATCAAGACACCGGTCAGACTATCATTTCGGGCATGGGTGAGTTGCATTTAGAAATTATTGTAGATCGCCTGCTGCGTGAATTTAAAGTCGAAGCCAATGTCGGTAAACCGCAGGTTGCTTACCGTGAGACGTTTACCAAAATGGTCGAGGCCGAGGGGAAGTATATTCGGCAATCGGGCGGGCGCGGTCAGTATGGGCATTGTAAAGTTAGATTTGAGCCGCTGGACGCCAATAATTCCGAGAAACCGTATGAGTTTGTGAACGCTATAATCGGCGGTGTTGTTCCTAAAGAATATGTACCCGCAATCGACGCCGGTATTCAGGAAGCTATGAAATCCGGTATAATCGGCGGTTATCCGGTCGTAGGGGTAAAGGCGATAGTATTCGATGGCAGTTATCATGATGTAGACTCATCCGAAATGGCCTTCCATATTGCCGGCTCTATGGCTTTTAAAGACGCCATGAGAAAAGGCGGCGCTGTTTTGTTAGAGCCGATTATGAAAGTTGATGTTACGGTGCCCGAAGAATACATGGGCGACGTTATCGGCGACATAAACAGCCGCAGAGGTCACATAGACGGCATGGAAGCCAGAAACAATGTTCAGGTAATTCATTCATATGTTCCGCTGGCCGAAATGTTTGGATACGCTACAGATCTCCGTTCCAAGACACAGGGCAGGGGCGTTTACGCAATGGAAGTTCACCATTATGAGGCCGCGCCTAAGAGTATTCAAGAAAAGGTTGCTCTAGGGCGTAATGATTAGAAAATTCACCTTGCAAAAGCCTGAATAAATATTATAATAGGATCAAAATCTTCTAGGAGGAAATTTAATGGCAAAAGCGAAGTTTGAAAGAACCAAGCCACATGTCAATATTGGGACCATCGGCCATATAGATCATGGTAAAACAACATTGACAGCGGCGATCACCAAGACGTTGTATGATAGGTATAAATTAGGTGAGTTTGTACCGTTTGACCGTATCGACAAGGCCCCGGAAGAGAAAGCGCGTGGTATCACGATCTCCACGACTCACGTCGAGTACGAAACCCCCAACAGGCACTATGCCCATGTTGACTGCCCAGGGCACGCCGACTATGTTAAAAACATGATTACGGGCGCCGCGCAAATGGATGGCGCGATTTTGGTCGTAGCCGCCACCGACGGCCCTATGGCTCAAACCCGCGAGCATATTTTGCTGGCTCGCCAGGTAAACGTGCCTTGGATTGTAGTTTATATGAACAAAATTGACGACGTGGACGACGAGGAATTGTTGGACATCGTAGAGATGGAAATACGCGATTTGCTTACAGAGTATCAATTCCCCGGCGACGACGTACCTGTTATCAGAGGCTCCGCTCTGCTTGCTTTGCAAGACACAAGTAGCAAATGGGCTGATAGTATCGTAGAGCTGATGGAAGCCGTTGACAACTATATCCCGACTCCCGAACGTGACCAAGCTAAGCCGTTCCTTATGTCTGTAGAGGATGTTTTCTCTATCACAGGTCGCGGCACCGTCGCGACCGGTCGTGTAGAGACGGGCGTGCTTAAAATTCAGGAAGAAGTTGAAATTGTCGGTCTTACCACCGAGAAGCGCAAAGTAGTCGTTACCGGCATTGAGATGTTTAAGAAATTGTTGGATCAGGCCCAAGCGGGCGACAATATCGGCGTATTGCTGCGCGGCGTTCAAAGAAGCGAGATCGAGAGAGGTCAGGTTCTGGCAAAGCCCGGCACCACTACCCCGCATACAAAGTTTACGGCGCAAGTGGTCGTATTAACGGCGGAAGAAGGCGGTCGCCACAAACCGTTCTTTAATAATTATCGTCCGCAATTCTATTTTCGTACAACCGACGTAACCGGTGTAATCACTCTTCCCGAAGGTACGGAGATGTGTATGCCCGGCGATAACATTGAGATGAGCATCGATCTTATCACCCCTATCGCTATGGCTCCCGGCGTGCGTTTCGCTATCCGCGAGGGCGGCAGAACCGTGGGCGCGGGTTCGGTAGTTTCTATTATCGAATAATTTATTCTATGGGGCGCGAGCGACTGAATGTCGCCCTCGCAACGATAATAATTTGATGGGGCGGCAGTTTGCCGCCCCATGAATTATAATTTTAAACTTTTTTGGAGGATTTTATGGCTCTGATAAGTTGTAATATATTTTCACACGCAATCGGGATAAACACTATTTTTAATGTTATCCTGCCACAGTCCGGCAGAGATTTTCAGACTTTATATCTGCTGCACGGTTATTCCGATAATCATAACGCCTGGCTGCGCGGAAGCGGCATAGAACGTTATGCCGAGCAATACAAGCTTGCGGTTATCATGCCGGACGCTCAGAAGAGTTTTTATTCTGATTTTGTCGGGATAAAAAGCGGGTATCATTACTGGCAATATATAAGTGAAGAGTTAATAAATATTACCCGCAATATGTTTCGGCTGTCTGATAAGCGAGAGGACACTTTTGTCGCCGGACTGTCTATGGGGGGGTTTGGGGCTTTTAAGTGCGCTCTTAACAAGCCGGAGATCTTTTCCGCCGGCGTCAGTCTGTCGGGCGCCTTGGATTCTGTTGCGATTGCTAATAGACATGATAATGATCCCAAAGAAATTTCATTGCTTTTAGATACCGAAACACTGCCGGGCAGCATAAATGATCTTTTCAGCGCTGCGGAAAAGACTTCCCAATTACCGGATAACCAAAGACCGCGTTTGTATCAAGCTTGCGGTACAGAAGATTTTCTTTATGAAGAAAATGTTCGCTATCGTGATTTTATCCGAGCTTTAAACTATGATTATACCTATGAAGAAGGCCCCGGTGTTCACGAATGGGGTTTTTGGGATAGATATATAATAAAGGCTTTGGAGTGGCTGTCGCCGAAAAAAGCGTCCGACGAATGATTTTATCGGAAGCCGGCGAGCAGGCCAGGCTGGAAAAATTGCTGGTTTATGAAAAGAAATATTATTCCGAAGGCGCGCGGTATATCGCGGGAATTGATGAAGTAGGGCGAGGAGCTTTGGCGGGTCCGGTGCTGGCTTGCGCGGTTATTCTACCCAAAGAAGCCAGGATACCGGGAATAAATGATTCTAAGAAGCTTTCTGAAAAAAAGCGCGAAAAGCTGGCGAAAATAATTAAAGAGTGTGCGATTGTGTATTCTATCGGTATAATCGACGCCGCGACTATAGACGAAATAAATATTCTGAACGCAACTCGCCGCGCTATGATAAGCGCGATTAAGGATTTATCTGAAAAACCGGATATGCTTTTAATTGACGCTGTGAATTTATTGATAGATATTAAGCAATGTTCTATTGTAAAGGGCGACGCGCTTTCAATGTCTATCGCGGCGGCAAGTATTGTGGCCAAGACCGCCCGCGACGACATGATGCGCAAGTATCACGCAATTTATGACAGGTATGGCTTTGATAAAAATAAAGGCTATGGAACCCCGCAACACATTGCCGCGATACAAAAACATGGGCTTTGCCCGATTCACCGAAGTACGTTTACAAGAAAATTTGTTTCTTAGGATGTACACATGGAAAATAAAGTCGCACTTGGGGCATATGGGCAGAGATTGGCGGAAGATTATTTAAAGCGCAATGGATTTAGTATCATAGAACGGAATTATCGTTCGCCGTCCGGCGAGATTGATCTTATTGTCCGGGACAATTTTATCATGGTATTTGTAGAAGTAAAATACAGAAGCTCTATCGCGTTCGGATACCCGCGTGAAGCGGTAAATTATAGAAAGCAGCAAAAAATCCGTGGCGCGGCAATGTTCTATATTATGAAGAAAGCCCTTGTAAGTGAAGATTATCGGTTTGATGTGGTAGAAGTTTTGAATGAAAATTCGCCGCGGATAACACATATAATAAATGCTTTTTAGGAGTTATGATGGTTATTACTCAAAACGCGGGTGTTACATACTCGATTTTCCCCAATATATCTAAGACCGAGCTTACGCGTCACGGTTGTTCCACAAGGTTGGGCGGTGTCTCGGACGGGATTTACAAAAGTATGAATCTGGGCTATAAGCGCGGAGACGACACCGACAATGTTACCGCGAACTTTCGCGGGTTTACCCAGGCGTTGGGTGTAAATCTAGAAGATACTGTCTTTTGCGCTCAAGTGCACGGAGCAAAT
>JAISRJ010000082.1 GCA_031273705.1 Clostridiales bacterium | reverse complement strand
GATTGTTTCCAATGTGTCCGCGTCGTCCTGCAGCAGGTCGGGATAATCCGCTGTAATATGTATCGCCCCTTTTGTGTTTTTGTAAGTTTCTATGAGCGCAGGTATATTCTTATTATAATACAATTCGCAATGATATTGGGGGGAGATCTTTGTTTTTCGCAACACAAATATTTTCCTGTAACGTCCGTAAAATCAAGCTTTTAAAGACATGAAGCTCACCAAGTTCTTACCAAAATATTACCAATTAACAATTTTTCCATAACCTAAACTATAAAAGGAGGTGAACAAATGTCAATCGAGATTAACGAGATTCCTACAAAGGCCAGCCTGGAAATAGTTTACGCCGATGAATCGAATTATACAGTATCCGGATTATCGCCAAGCGCGTCGGCCGACGCTCTGGCGCTACTGGCAGAGGGCGTCAGCGCTCTTCAATCACGTACGCCTATAGATTTGATAAGTATTGTACAGTACGAATTGGTAGGGGAAGAAATCGAAGACTAACCGTTAACTATCACATGGAGGTAAATTATGGAGCAGTATATCGTACTTCAATTCAAGACAGACGCCGGCGAGATCTTAAGCATAAGCATTCCCAACGCCAACCCAGAAGCCACAAACGCTCAGGTGGTCGAGGCGATGGATAACATTCTGGCGACTTACGCGATTTTAAGCTCGCAAGGCGAGCCTGTAGCTATTGCCGCGGCGAAAAAAATCACCGACGAAGAGGAAAGTATAGCAGTATAAATTATCTATTAAATATGCCGCAAGCGAATTTAACAACCGCACATTGAATAAAGGAGGTGAACAAAATAAACTTTGAAGTAATAAAAATTCGACTAAGTATACATTCTGAAGACGGAGTATTTTCTTACTCTAACCTTAGCATAGAAGCCGACAACGAAGAGCTTTACGCTTTAGCGCGGGCTATTAATTCTCTGCAGTTAACCCCGGCGGAAAGTTTTGTCAAAGTTGTAAGGAGACGCGTTGAACTGTCAGCTTAACAGTATTAAGTAAATATGGAGGTGAATAATGGAAACTCAATCTTACTACGACTTGGATTTTGCCACAAACAAAGCTAAAAATATACGTTTTAGGGTACGAAAAGCCAATACAACCGTAACTAACGCGGATGCGGTTACGGCAATGAATAAGATAAGGACAGCAAACGCTTTTAGCCCCGTTTATGGCCAAATAATAGGCAATTATGCTTTGACCAGACACCAAATAACAGAGAGTGCCTTTACCGTAATAGAATAATCAACTATTAACAAATCTTTCCCCCAGCAAATAG
Organism: Clostridiales bacterium; assembly: GCA_031273705.1. Lineage (GTDB taxonomy): Bacteria > Bacillota > Clostridia > Lachnospirales > WQUN01 > JAISGK01. The sequence continues at coordinate 8,720 of JAISRJ010000082.1, read as the reverse complement.
ACATCCCCTGCCCCGATGGTTATCAATAAATCTTTCGGGGCAGCTTTTTTTTGGATAAGATCTTCCGCAAAATCGAAGGAGGAACAGTAAATTGCCTCTGTACCCGCCGCGGAAATACAATCAGCCAGATCTTTCGCGTGGATCAATCCTGTATCCTTTTCACGAGCGGCGTAAATATCCAATACATAAACCGTGTCGGCATACTTAAATGCGTGCGCGAATTCATCCAACAGCGCGAGTGTTCTCGTATAAGTGTGTGGTTGAAAGACGCAAAGCACTCTATTGTGCTCCGATTTTGCGGTTGCGGTCAACGTGGATTCTATTTCCGCGGGGTGATGTGCATAATCGTCAATCACGCGCACACCGTTAAAACTCCCTTTCTCCTCAAAACGTCGTTTCGCCCCGATAAAACCCGATAATCCTCTTACAACCGCGTCGAAGTCCGCGCCTGTCTCCATCGAAGCGGCGCAAGCGGCCAACGCGTTAAGCACATTATGCTCTCCGTGAATCCGCAACGATACGCGCCCCAATTCTTTTCCATTTTTTAAAACTGTAAACGACGGCTGTCCGTCCGCGTTATACATAATATCCGCCGCGATAAAATCGGCGTTATGCAACCCATAAGTTATTACCTTGCAACGCAAATTCTCGCTTATTTTTTTTGTCACACCCTCGTGGATTATCAACGCCCCATCATCGGGAATTTTTTTAGCGAATCTCGCGAACGAATCTTCTATAGCTTGAAGATCAGCGAAATAATCCAAATGATCTCGATCTACATTTAGAATAACGCCTATCTTAGGGTAAAATTTAAGAAAGCTATCGCAATATTCACAGGATTCCACAACAAAATATTTTGATTTTCCCATCCTAAAGTTTCCGCCGATAGAAGGCAAATAACCGCCTACAGATACCGTCGGATCCATGTCCGCGGCAAGTAATACATCCGTTATCATAGAGGTTGTGGACGTTTTTCCATGCGTGCCCGAAACACATATGGGGCATCCGAACTCTCTCATTAACTCGCCCAGCAAGTAAGCCCTATCCACAAGCGTAATCCCCTTCTCGCTTGCCGCTGTATATTCGGGGTTATCTGATTTTACGGCGGCTGTATAAACAACCAGGTCTAATCCATCCGCAATATGTTTCGCGTCATGCCCAATATATACCTTTATCCCCAATAATTCCAGCCGTTTGGTTATCTCCGAGACTTTCATATCCGACCCCGACACTACCCAACCTTTAGTATGAAGAATTTCCGCCAGGCCGCTCATACTTACGCCGCCGATTCCTATAAAATGTACTTGTTTACTCTGTTTACTCATATTAACCCCTTTCAGAATTTGCCCGCAGATTATTGTGTCGCTTAACGGGCGGCAGAATGCCGCCCTTACTAGATTATAGACTATATTAGAAAGTTGATACAGAATAAATTGTCAAAATGTATAAACGGCTATTGAAATTTTCCCATTATGTGCTAGAATTACTTTATCGTACTAAATAGTAAGAGGAGCTAATTCATGAAGAAGAAGGAAATGATCGCCATGCTCTTGGCGGGTGGTCAAGGCAGCCGATTGGGTGTTCTTACCAACAGCAAGGCAAAGCCAGCCGCGTCTTTTGGCGGAAAGTATAGAATAATCGACTTCCCCATGAGCAACTGCATTAATTCCGGCGTTGATACCGTTGGCGTGCTTACTCAATATCAACCCCTGCTGCTTAACCGGCATATCGGTATCGGTATCCCCTGGGATTTGGACAGACGAAACGGTGGTGTAACGATTCTTGCGCCGCATGTTAAAGGTGAGCAGGGCGAGTGGTATTCAGGAACAGCTAACGCCATCTATCAAAATATCGATTTTATTGACGCCTATAACCCTGAATATGTACTGATTCTTTCTGGTGATCATATCTATAAAATGGATTATTCAAAAATGCTGGATTTTCACAAGCAAAAGCACTGTGACGCGACTATTGCCGTGCGTGAAGTGCCTCTGGACGAGGCCGGTCGTTTCGGTATTATGAACACTAAAGACGATGATAGTATATATGAATTTGAGGAAAAGCCCAAACAGCCCAAGTCAAATCTTGCGTCTATGGGTATTTACATCTTTACTTGGAGTAAATTGCGCGAAGCTCTGATAGCCGACAACCGAATCCACACTGACAGCGACTTTGGAAAACATATTATACCCAGAATGCTGGATGAAAATCAAATCATGTTCGCATATAGGTTTAATGATTATTGGAAAGACGTGGGCACTATCGAGTCGTATTGGGTCGCGAATATGGATCTGATAAAAACATTGCCTGATTTTAATCTATACGATGACTTTTGGAAGATATATACAGATTCCGAACATCAGCCGCCGCAATATACCGGTCCGCAATCCGATGTTCGGGCAAGTTTACTGGCAGAGGGTTGCGAGGTATACGGCGCTGTATACAATTCGGTATTGGGTCCCGAGGTTTATATAGATGAAGGCGCGGTTGTTCGTGATTCCATTATAATGGAAGGCGGGCGAATCGGCAAGAATTCTCGCGTAAATCGCGCAATCATCGACGAAGGCAGCTCTATTGGCTCTAATGTGGTAATCGGCGAAGGTGAAAATATCCCCAACGAATTAAAACCAAAAATTTATAACACAGGAATTACCGTACTGGCGGAAGCGACACACATTCCGGACGGCGTAAATATCGGTAAAAATTGTGTTATCGTTGGTACTACAACGCAGACCGATTATGAAAACGGTCGTCTGGTTAGCGGCGGTTCTATAATTCACGAACCGGAGGTGATCTTGTGAGGGCAATAGGAATAATTCTTGCCGGCGGTCATAACGAGCGTCTTGGTGAATTGACGGAACTGCGGGCAACGTCGGCGATTCCTGTGGGCAGTGGGTATCGCAGTTTAGATTTTCCGCTAAGTAATATGTCGAATTCCGGTATAGGAAAAGTTGCGGTAATTACACAATACAATTCGCGCTCGTTACATGATCATCTTTCATCCGCCAAATGGTGGGACTTGGGACGAAAGCAAGGTGGTCTTTTTATATTCTCTCCTTATCTTTCCAGCACCAGCTCATTCTGGTTTCGAGGCACTGCCGATAGTATATATCAGAATATTACGTACTTAAAACGCAGTAATGAGACATATGTCGTTATCGCGTCCGGAAACGGTGTGTATAAGATGGACTATAATGATCTCATTAATTACCACATACAAAAAGACGCCGATGTAACCATTGTATACGCTCAAGCGCAAGATGGCGACGACGTTCGTCAATATGGTGTAATGGAGTTCGACGAATTCGAGCGATTGACTGATCTGGAGGAAAAACCACTGGAACCGCAGAGTGATCTCATTTCAATGGGAATCTATGTAATTCAACGCACTCTGCTGATTAAATTGTTAGAAGCTATCCAATCCGAAGAGAGATATGATCTAGTAAAGGATATTTTTATTAGGTATCGAAAAAAACTGCGAATTTACGGATATCATTACACTGGATACTGGAAATCCCTTAACAGTATAAAAGCTTACTATGACTGCAATATGGATTTTTTGAAGAAAGATATTCGCGACATGTTTACAAAAAATACGCCATTTATCGCTACAAAACCGAAGGATGAACCACCGGGAAAATATAATTCAGGGGCGCAGGCAAAAGACGCTCTGGTGGGCAGCGGTTCGATCATTAACGGTTATATCGAGCATTCGGTATTATTCCGACGGGTATTTACCGGAGAAAATTCCGCTATAAAAAACTCTATTATAATGGAAGGCAGCTATATAGGTAACAATTGTTTGGTCGAAAACGCCGTCCTGGATAAGGAAGTCGTTCTATCAGACGGTAAACAAGTTAGGGGATCGCAGGATAATCCATTAATCGTCGCAAAGAGCACAGTTCTGTGATCGTGTCGATAAAAATTATGCTAATCTTTATTGCTTTTATTGTAAATTAATATTATAATAATTTCAGGAAAGATTTGGCATTTGATTTCGCCAACATACCTGTTTATAGGGGGAGAGAGACAGACTATGGACATTACTGACGTGCGCGTGCGAAAAGTCAATCGTGATGGTAAAATGAAAGCTATTGTATCTGTGACTTTTGACAATGAGTTTGTTGTTCATGATATTAAGGTAATTGACGGTGATAAAGGCTTATTTATCGCCATGCCTAGTAGAAAAACACTGGACGGCGAGTTTAGAGACATCGCACATCCAATAAACTCCTCTACACGCGAGAGGATCCAAAATGCTGTGCTGGAAAAGTACGACTTGGCACTATTGTCGGAAGAAACGGCAATTGAAGAGGCAGCATTCGACTTAGAACTGTAAAGAAGCAGAAGCTGACGAACAGACCGCGTCGGCGGCAGGCTCGCCATTAGCGGTAAGATCGCCATTAGCGACAGGCTCGCCATTAGCGGTAAGATCGCCATTAGCGGCAAGATCGCCATTAGCGACAGGCTCGCCATTAGCGTCAAGATCGCCATTAGCGGCAGGCTCGCCATTAGCGGTAAGATCGCCATTAGCGGCAGGCTCGCCATTAGCGGCAAGATCGCCATTAGCGGTAAGATCGCCATTAGCGACAGGCTCGCCATTAGCGTCAAGATCGCCATTAGCGGCAGGCTCGCCATTAGCGTCAACTCGCCCCCCGGCGGCAGAATCGCAACGATCTATCACACAAAAGCGCTTATTGGCATATCGACGTATTGTAGTATATCCATGTCGATATTATCGCCACAATGTAGCGCGCGCAAATTTGCGCTGTGTGACAGATCTTATGCGAAACTGCCGCCGGGGGGCGAGTTGCGCATTATCAAACACAGAGGGCTGTTCGTCAGCTATACCGGAAGACGAATTGACGCTGGCTTGCGGATATTAAAATATTTGCGGTTATTGTGTATTTTAATTGATTATTTAAACTAATCTCTGGGAAGAACGTGACTTATGACCGGCACATTATACATAGTAGGCACACCTATCGGAAACTTGGAGGATATAAGCCTTCGCGCTCTACGCGCCTTGAAGGAATGCGACTGTATCGCCGCGGAGGATACAAGGCATACTATAAAACTTTTAAATTATTATGAGATTAAAACGCCCCTTACCGCCTATCATGAACACAATAAACGGGTTAAAGGTGAGGATTTGCTTCGCCAATTAAAAGAAGGCAGGAATATCGCGCTTGTTTCAGACGCGGGTATGCCCGGTATTTCTGATCCCGGTAAAGAGTTGATAAACCTATGTTATACATGCAATATTACTGTAACAGTAGTGCCGGGTCCAACTGCTGTTATATCAGGACTCGTGCTTTCTGGTATGGATTCTCGTCGGTTTGTGTTTGAGGGATTCTTGCCGAGGGATAAAAAAACAAGGTCTGATCGACTTACAGAAATCAGCAATGAGACACGAACCGTCGTTATTTACGAAGCTCCGCATCACATAATAGAAACAGTGGGAGATCTGCGAAAAATTGACGGGCATAGACAATCCGCCTTGGTTCGTGAAATTACAAAGAAATTTGAAGAGGTTATACTCGGAGACTTGGATTCACTTGCGATAAAACTGAATGCTTCACCCCCGGTCGGGGAAATGGTACTTATTCTGGAGGGGGTCAAGCCCATCGAGCCACAAAAGGAATTTCCGCCGGACATTAAGGAACATGTTGATATGTATACTCAGAAAGGGTATGAGTTAAAGGACGCGATGAAAAGCGCCGCGCGAGACAGAGGTGTAAGTAAACGCGAAATTTACAAAATGCTCTTGACCGGATTTGGTGAAAATGGTGAATAGGATAAAGTTGTTTGACTGCCGAAACCCAACCAAAAAAGCACAGGAGGGATATAGTTTTTTAGAAATTTTAATCTCCATGTCCGTTATGATGATACTATTTGCAAGCGTATTCAAGGTTTTAGATTATTCTTCAAGTACAGCGGCAAAAGCCGTCGTTAGGGAAGAACTGCTTGAATCCGCACGGACGGCAATGGATATTATGCTTGCCAATATTCAATTGGCGGAACGTGTAGAAGTCACAACCGGTGGCAGTATTTTGCAATCTATGAAACTCTGCGAGAAAAATAATCCTACAAAGGTTTACGGTTTCTCTTACGATATCTCCGCGTCAAGTAACTCCGCGAACTATCACCGATTACAATTTAGCGAACCCCCTTCCAAAAATGAACTGGCCTCTAATCTAGCCGAAGTAAATCTACTCCAAGAAGGGGAGACTATACGGATTATCATTACTACAGACGATCATATTACAGCAAATATTAACAGCGGCAGGGAAGAAGCCGTAATGAACTACGCTACTGTAGTCGTTCAGCCTATAGTTTTGCAAGCATCCGTCAGCGTAATCGGTAAAGAAGTTATCTGTCATGCAAAATAGTAAATTAAGAAATGAGTCAGGCATAACCCTTTTGGAACTCTCTATAACCTTGGCAATCAGTTTTATTTTGTTAAGCGGTATAACTCTTAGCCTGCATGATAGCAAATCGAAACGCGCCTTGCAATCCGCTTGCCTGCAAGTGCAGGAAGATTTGCGTTACGCGCAGCAAGTGGCTATTTTGGGTAACGCTCAGTACATGGTCACTTTCTCAACCGATCACTATACATTAAAAGCGCACGCCTTGGATAGAAACGGCGTTACCAAGTACTATAATAACGGCGTAAAATTTATATATTCCAACGCCGGCGACTCAAGAATAATCTTTACAAAGCGCGGAACTGTCAGCGGCGGCAGTGGAACATATATCTTTTCCAACGGCGGCTTTAAGCAAGAAGTGACAGTTTTGGTAGGTAGCGGAAGGGTCTCGATTAAGCAGGCGTATTAGGTACGCTTTATAGAACAGGGCGTAAAACCTCGCCCTTCGTGGGCGGGGATATGCCGGACCTAGCCGCATTTTACCTTGCATTGCTTTCCAAAAAACGCTATGCCGATTTTTATCAATTTCTTACTATTATCAAGTTCGGCAGAATATCTTTTAATATCAATTTGATTAAGAGCCTCCATTGCTTTTGCTTCAAGTTCCTCTGGTTTTACACAGGCTTTAAATTCAAAAATAAAGTTATAGCCCGGTTTTTCTACAAAAATATCATAACGCCCCTCCCCGCTTTCCTTTTCGGATTGCGGCCTTTTATTGCGAGCATCGTCATATGCCGATAATATACCAAGCACAAACACATGATATATTCTCTCAATTAGCTTTGATTCATTTTTATTCTTGTACCCCTCTACATCGTAATATGAAAGTCTGTCGCTTAAAAAATTCTCTATATTCTGTGATAATTGTTTCAGATCATTTGTATTATCGAATAAGGTTCTGATTGTAGATGAATCTATATGCAAAGTTTCCAATATAAAATCTTTCCATACCAGCATCAATTCCTTGTTTGGTATCGAAACTCTCATTCCATTTACATAGTCTAGCTTTTCATCCAAAGATAGATAGCCTGCTTGAACAAGCAAAGAAAAAAAAGTCTTGTTACTGCTGTTAAATACTAAATCTTTAAGCGAAATTCTTTCATCAACAGATACTTCAGTTTGCTTTCCATCTAAAAGCTTATAAAGAATTTCTTCTCTTTCGTCATTCATTAGATCTTTAATTATATCAAGAGTTCCACTTTTACCCCAATAGCATCCAAATTTCTTAATTTTCATATACGAAAGAGTCGAATACAAATTATAGATGGGGATTTCATTAATCTTGATCCCGTTATACCATTCTTTTACCATATTCTTATCAAAATCTACCAGCTGGTTTAATTCGTTAATTTCTTCTTCGGTTATACCATAATCGGCATAATATATTGCATCATTAAACGCGTCATATGTCACTAGATTGTTTAACCCACTCATTATGCTCTCATGAGAAATACGCATTACCCCTGTAATAAATGCCTTTTCAAGATATGGATTCCCCTTTAGGCCCGCAGAAAAAAACTGTGTCAAATATTCTCTTATTTCATCATACAATTCAGATTTATAATTATCCATTAACAGTTTATCGTATTCATCAATTAAGATATATGGACGTTTCCCCATATGTTTATGGACCAGCTCTGTCAATAATAAAAGACCATCCGTATTTTCGCCATTTTTATCCATATAGTTGTGTAATTTAAATTTATAAAACTCAGATAAATTTTTCTCACCCAAATAATCATTAATATGCGTTAAAACCTGCATAAGTATTTGATTTTTATAGTCTTTTGAAATAAGTGATTTAAAGTCAAATAAAAAAACAGGCGCGGAATTCACTTTTTTCCATATAGGACTTTTTTCTATATATAATCCCTTAAATAAATATCTATTATCTGTACTGTCTGTTAAAAAGCAGCGCAACATATCTAAATTCAAGCTTTTGCCCAATCGCCTATGTCTTGCGACCAATTGAACTTTACTTGCTTCTTCTAAAAAATGTTCAATCAACTTAGTTTTATCCACATATAAATTTCCGGCGGAGATTAAATCTTCAAATGACGCCGTTCCTAAATCTATTTTTCTTGCGTTCCCAATAACCATTTTTCACCTCAAAATGAGTGACTTCAGTAGTAGGTTAAATAATCAATTAAAATATATAAATAATCTTAAATACTTTAATAAATTATATTGTTTATAATAAAAATCGTTTACGCGACATTTACAATAAATGGACATAACCCTATGCCCGATATCCCATTGCTATAAACGTTTGGGAATACTTTTTTTAGTATC
>JAISRJ010000062.1 GCA_031273705.1 Clostridiales bacterium | reverse complement strand
CATTGTTTCTGGAGAGTCAGGAGGCGATTTTGAAAGTTTGGCTGGTAAATATCTTTTGAACGAAATGTATAGAAGAGACATAAACATTAATGTAGTTATTGTTACCATGTATCGAGATTATGTGGATGAAGAATTTAATTCCGGATTACGAGAAAACTTTTCAAATTATCTTGGAGTGATATATTTCGATTTAAATGCACCTGAAGATTGGAAAAATGAGCTAAGAAAAATTTTAAATACAATAAGTCATGATTAATATTTTAATTGTAGAAGATAATAAGGATAAATTGGATAAGATAATCAATCTTATCAATGATGAAGTAGATATTTCATCTGATAACGTATATAAAGCTACTAATATAAAAGAAGCAAAGCTTATTCTTCGCAAGAATAGTGTTGATTTAATGATATTGGATTTAGTGTTGCCGCTTGATTCTGATGATAATGCAATCCCTGATAATGGAATTAATTTTTTAGATGAGATAAATTCTCATCCGACAATGCACCCTCCAATACACATTGTTGGATTAACTGAATTTGCGGAATATAGAGAACATTATGCCGACAAATTCACGAAATATCTATGGCATTTGGTTGATTACAAAGCGGAAGAATCCAACTGGAAAGAAAAACTAAAAGAAATAATTTTTCATTTGATAAAGGTTAGAAAAGATTTTTTGAATCCTATTAATTTCAAGTATGATTACGATATAGCCATATTGGCAGCTTTAAATACTCCAGAATTAGAACAAGTTCTTAAATTACAAGCTAAATGGGTAGAGTATAGTGTCGAGAATGATGCGACTATTTATCATACAGGATATTTTGAGAGAGAAAACAAGAAACTTAAAGTTGTATGCGCCTCTGCCCCTCAAATGGGAATGGTAGCATCGGCAACTTTGGCTATGAAAATGATTAATAGGTTTAACCCTAAATATATAATCATGACAGGAATTGCGGCTGGTTATAAAGATGATAAAGTTGATGTTGGAGATATTTTGGTTGCAGACCAATCTTATGATGGGACGAGTGGAAAAATGGTTACATTAGAAAATGGCGACACTGCGTTTTCTCCAAATCTCACACCAATACCATTAGACGCTGATGTTAAAGAAAAAATCAGAAATTATGAAAATAAGCATGAATTATTTGCAAAAATAAAAAAAGGATTTAACGGAAATAAGCCAACAAGTGAATTAAAAATCAAGATAGGTCCAATTGTATCTGTTCCGTATGTTATTCAAAATGAAGATAAATTTTTAAGTTTTAAAGATAACCAAAGAAAATTAATTGGATTAGAAATGGAGTCTTATGGTATCTTTTATAGTGCATACAATACGATTAACCCTAAACCTATTCCAATTGTAATAAAATCAGTTTGTGATTTTGGTGACAGTAAAAAAGGTGATAATTATCAAATATATGCTGCATATACAAGTGCTAATTTCATGTATGAATTTGCGTTAAATGAGTTATAAAACTAAACACCCAACTCTACATTCTTGGGTGTAAAATTGGGCGTTAATTTAGGAATTGAATGATAATCATAATTTAGGGAAGTGTGAAACTCGCAACGTTGGCAACGCAGAACAGAAAGCGGTGGCATGATTGAAAATTTTAGCGAACACTTGACAGCGGCAGACAACGAAAAAAATGTGTCTTTGCTCCGTCGAATAAATAAAAACCTATAACAATAAATACGGAAAATGCCGCTGCACAAACAGAAGACGGCAAAAGTTTCAAGTTTTAAACTTTATAGAAAAATGATCTTGTCTGCTGAAAACTGAGTTTTTAAGCAGACCCTAATTATAAACGATCAGAATTGCAACAAGCCGTTGTATTGTTTCCTGTCTTCAACGCTGTATGCTTCAATATAAGAATCCGTAACCGATTTGCGGGAATGCCCCAATGCAAAACCGATATAAGATTCAGGGACACGCTTATGAGCCAAAATAGTAGCATACGAATGGCGGGCGGTGTAAGAGCTTATATCTTCAGGCAACTGCTCGTCTTCCGACAGTTGAGAGTTGATTTGTTTTATCAACTTTTTGAGGTTGCTATTCACTACATAAGTAATGTTTTTGGTCAGTCGTATAATATCTTTCGAGGATTCACCTCCTTTCAGGAAAGGGAAAACATAACTATCTGCGCTTATCGGGTTGCCCCATTCCTCAATGATGCTTTTCATGCGAGGAAACATAGGAAAGGAAATATACATATCTTCCATAGCTGTATTTTTCGTTTTTTCCCGAAGAAAGGTAAATTCGTTTGTTTTTCGATTGTAGTCCGACCATTTCAGGCGGACAAGATCTGCAAAGTTCAATCCGTTTGCCCAGAATGAAAACAAAAATAAATCGCGGGACATGCGGCGGTTTTTTCCGTTTTCATCAATAGCCGCATCTGCAATCACTTTGATTTCAGTAAGATTCAATGCCATACGCCTGCTATTGGTTTTCTTTATGACATACGAATTTTGCGCACCTTTCTTGAAGCAATAATCACTTGGGCGCATAATCCCTTTGCCTAACGCCATATTGCATATAGTACGCATAGCTCGAATTCTCATGCCGATAGTTGTCTTGGAATATCCATGTGCCAAAGCCTCCTGTTCAAACCGTTGCATCTGTTCGGCGGAAACTTCCTGAAAAGTCAGTTCAATTTCGTTTTTGTTACATTTCTGCATTTCTTTCCGTTCGCACCATTTTCCGCATTTGAAGCATATAAAAGCATTAAGAGAACCTTGATAGTATTCCGCAGTTCCCAACTTATCAGCATCCGTCAATTCTTTTATTTTCGCTTCAAACATGGCATTGACAGTTTGTTGATTGCCTTTTCCGAGCAAAATATTCAACCGCTCAAAACTGAAAGCATTAAGTTCGCATAGTTGTTTAACCGCATTGTAAATTACCTGTGAAGAAGCTTCAATACTTCGGCGAGTTTCAGCCAATTGAGGGTCTTTGGCTTTAGGCATCCGCAACCATTCATCAACGGTCATTTCCGCCCCTGTCGGATAGTACTTTTGCGTTTTGCCAACCGTTACCCTTGTTCGCACAATGTACAAACCACCATAGGTTGGTCGCCTTACATCCAAAATACTTGCCACATGGACATTATCTTTCTGTTTTTGATTAATAGCCTCTAATCTCATGCTTAACTCGCTGCTTTAGGTACATACTATTTATTAAAATCAATTTATTAACAGGTATTTAATCCTAATTTCATGTACATACTATGTACATACTACTGCCGCAAATATACGAATAAATCAGCAAAAACAAGGTGTAAGAGAAGAATAATATCACACATTTATTTGTTGAATATCTGCTGTTTAGCAAGAATTAGAAAGAAAGGTCAAACAAGCGAAAATAGATAATTTATTATTCATAATCATGAGGTCCGGGGATCATAGCCCCGTCTCGCTACGCGGATAACAAGGCGGTTACGACAAAGAGTGACTGCCTGTTTTTTTTGTTTGCACACAATTTGCACACAACTATATATAGAGAATTATGTTCGCAAAGACGGACATTTCAGCTACAGGAATAAAAAAACAAAAAACAGTGAATTATAATCAAGCATAAAAAAAATTGATACCTTTGCTGTCACATGCATACGGTAAAACTTATATGAAAACAGATGACTATTCAACCCAGAGCCGGGGGTGAGCTGGGGGTTGTTTTCCGCGAAGAAACCGATCAAAATCCGAGAATCAAAAAACAACTAATTTTATAAAAACCAAACAGATGAAAAACAAAAAAAACCTGGCCATGGCTGCTCTTGCGGCCGTAGCAATCCTGACTTCGTGCAGCAAAGACAAAGACAACGAAGTGAGCAAACCGGTGGAAATCCGCCTTTCGAGCGCAGTAACGCCACAAACACGAGGCGCGCATACGGAAATGGACGTGCAGATTCCCGCCAACCAAACAGTGGCAGTTTATGTGGATAAAGCAGACGACACGCCGCTTTACGGCAAAACCGTATTGACTGCCAACGGAAGCGGCGGTTTCACGGGAACAGCCCTGTATTTCCCACAAAGCGGAGACGACGTGAACATCTACGCTTTCCACACCAATACTGACTTGGGTGCAAACTATCCGACGGGGGAGTTGACCCATACGGTACAGACATACCAGGGATCACAGACGTCTTACGCCGCCTCCGACCTGCTCTATGCAAAAACAACGAACGTGGGAAAAACCTCAAGCACAGTGACTCTCGGATTCTACCACCTGCTTTCGAAAGTAAGAATAGCTGTTAGATTCGGTGCTGAATTAGGTGATGTAAGTGATGAAAGTCTCGGAATCCTGGATTCAGGGATGACGATTGAAAACACGAAGTTAGGGGCAACGTTCTTACCCGATAAAACAATAGCCGCTAACGCCGTTGCGATTACTGCCACTGGCGACGTCACGCCCATCCTGGTAACTAACCTCAACAGTAGCGAAATATCCACTGATTTTAGCACAGGCGTGAAATACCACGACGCCATCGTTGTGCCTCAAACATTACGCGAAGGCGACAAATTTATCAGTATCGAGGTGTACGGAGGAAGCGTACCCGAACTCATCGGCACATTGGATTACGAGCTGCCGGGGGACATTACGTTCGAAAGTGGCAAGGTATACACTTACCATATCACTGTTGGCCGGACCGGACTGACGGTACACAGCAGTATTACTGATTGGGATGATTCTCCAGGCACAGTCGAAGGCCGCGTAACCCTGTAACCCGTCTATGAAAAGAACGGCAGTTTTCTCATGTTTCCTGTTGCTGCTTGTCTGCTGTGCCGTTGAAGAGCAGCCGGACGAGAGCTTGGTGCTCTTTGCGCAGGTGGACGCAGCGCTCACACGCGCCACGGTCGGCAACACCTGGGAGGGCGGCGAGCGGGTGCAGGTAATCCTCGACGGCGACGACGACAATCCGCTGACGTTTATCGCAGCGGCGGGCGGCGCCCTCACCCCCGAGGAGCCGCTCTACTGGCAAAGCAGAAGTCAAACCCTCTCGGCACGCGCCTGGTATCCGGCCTCCTGGGGAACGATGTTCGAGCACCAAAATACGGAAGGAAAACTTCAGATGGCCGATTTTATCTTTGCTCCTACCGTGGACGGGATTAGCCTGACAAACGTCGCCTCCAAGCCCCTTACGTTCTATCACAAGACGGCAAAAGTGACAGCAACGCTCGTAGCGGGCACGGGTATATCCTCCGTAGCGAATGCAGAGGTATACTTCTATGGCTGGTTACGCGGGAGGGCAAGTACCACCGACGGGGCGCTATCGGGGCAGGGCGGCTTCGACAGGATATACCCGCTAAAGAGCGGCGACACTCATACCGCTCTGCTTATCCCGCGCACCTACACCTCGGAGGCTTTTATCGAGGTAAGTCTCGACGGCTTCGACTACCCCCTCTATACACCCGAAACGCTCACACTGGAAGCGGGCAAGGCATACAACTTCCGCATCACCGTAAACAAGACAGGACTTGAAGTGACGACAGATTCTCCGCTATTCTGGGGCGAAGGCAGCACGGAAGGACTGACAGCTGTTCCCGTGCCCACGCTGGCTCTTGAAGGCATTGCCCCGGGCACCGAGATTACCGTGAAGTATGACGACGAAGAAATATCCGAACAAACCATTTCCGCAGGCAACGACCTGCCCTCCACTCCCGACGGGGACAAGATTATTCGCAGCATCCGGTTCAACGGCGGCAACGAAATACTGATAGGCCGTAAAGAAGGTGATTATATCAACCTGAAGTTCGACGAGGCCGGCAATCTTATCTTCCGCGATGCCGACGAGGAAGGCAACATCCTCATCGGCGCATACGCAGAGTTTCAGTTGATAAATACAGTGACCGGCGGACTCAGCGGCCAATACAAGCAGGAAGCCGACTTAGATTTGATGGATGTGGAATGGACGCCGATAAGCAACTTTTCAGGTACTTTCGAGGGCGGCGGGCATAAGCTGGAACAGCTACAAATAACTCAAGCGCTGAGTGAAGGCGGGCTTTTCGGTTCTATTAATTCCGGCAGCACGTTAAGCAATATAGCGATTGTTTCCGGTGCGGTGACGGGAACTAATAGTGTCGGCGGTGTGTGTGGATGGAATAGAGGCGGTATCATTACAGCCTGCTATAATCATAGCAATGTGGCGACAGCAACCCGTGCCGGCGGCGTGTGTGGATGGAATCAGGGTGGTACCCTTACTGCTTGCTGCAATATCGGCTACGTAGCGGGAGAGGG
>JAISRJ010000029.1 GCA_031273705.1 Clostridiales bacterium | reverse complement strand
ATGGGGGCGATATAGTCCTGTGCCGCGCTGCCTTCGTGGACGAGGCGTTGCAGGGTCGTCTCGACGCCGGGGCGTTTGTTCTCAATCATGCGTTGAACTTTGTTGGTGACAAGCTCGTTCAATCCTTGTTGCAAGTTTACATTTTCGTACATAATCGTGTTGTTTTAATTATTAATTATGAAAGATGGAGGACGGGTATTTCCATCCCGCAGGCAGGAAAAGGTTCGTGTTCAGACGGTGCAAGGCTTTGGGGGATAAAAATACCGCAGCGAAGCGAGGATGATTTTTTCCCCCAAACCTGCAAGGCCCCGGCCTTGCACCGTCGTTAAGAACACGAAAATACCTTTGCCTGCCGGATGGAAATGCCCGTCTTTTTTTTCATTCAGGCTTTGCTTATTCGCATGATTGTGCAAAGGTTGGGGAGCTTGCAAAAAATGCAGGAAGGAAAAAAATGTTGGCGGCTTTGTTATGGCTATTATTTCCTGACCTCAACATTCTACCTCAAATGATTCTGAGATTATAAAATATGATTTGAATAAGTATTTGGACTGATATTATTGAAGGTTTCAAATGATGGTAATCCTATTTTAGTTTTGTATAAACTGAAAAAACTATTACACTAAGGTTATTGGCAGCTTTTCACCCGTGGCAGCTTGATCAGGGCGACTGAAAATCAGCCGGTAATTGTTTTGCCCGTTCGGAAGTTTTGGGAGGAAAGGGAGCAATATCAGTGAAATATCAGTGAAATATCAGAGTTTTTATGCGTGAGTAATTGTGTGAATAGTCTATTTTTGCAGGAAATAAATACGAACGAATTATGAGACGACTTATTGAATCATTGCTTGTTGCTGCGTGCGTAATTGTCGCATGGGGCTTATTGAATTTCAGTCTTATTTCTTGTGGGAAATACACGGAGCAAATTGTCCGGTATCAGGTTTTCCCGGAAGAAATACACTTGAAAGCGGAAAGCGTTCCTTTAGACACTGCGGTCTTGTTCCGCTATCCTTACCGCGTGAAAGTGCGTGAGGGATTGGCGATTGTGATGGATTTGCACCATACCGATCATTATTTTCACGCTTTCACCTACCCGGAATGGAAACACCTGGTTTCTTTCGGCAAACGGGGTGAAGGGCCGGAGGACATGCTCTTGGCAGAAACATTCCAGTTCAATAGTTTAGACTCGCTATGGACCTTGGATCCCAACAAACGGCAGATCACCCGCTGGCGCCTCTCCCCTGAAGCGTGTAGCGCTGAACGCGTAGAGGAGATAGCCTTGGATGAACAACTTGTCCGCACCTTGGATTTTTATATGACGGATACCGGCTTTATTGTCCCCAGCTACTTAGGCATTTACCGCTACCATCTGCTCAATTTCCAGGGAAAAATTCTCCGCTCCGAAGGCCATATTCCCACAGAAAATACCTCTCCCGACATCTCTCGTCCGGCCTTAGCCCAGGCGTGGCGTAGTTTCATGGATTACCATCCCCAAAACGACCTTTTGGTCATGGTCACACAGTTGGGCGAGGTCTTGGAATTTATGCATTTGGGCGACAGCACCCACACCGTTCTTTACGGGCCACATGGAGAACCGGAATTTAGAGCCGTACAAAATGAAGCTATCCCGACCGGCATCAGGGGCTTTAGCGATGTGCAACTGACTGACAACTATATGTATGCTGTTTTCCACGGACGTACCTTCAAAGAAATCCAGGCAGCCTATCAAAAAGGCGAAAAGCCCGAAGGCGGCGGACGATTTATTTACGTCTTTGACCTGGCAGGAAACCCAGTACGCAAATACATCTTAGACAGGTCTATCTGCGGCATAGATGTCGACGAACTGACCCATACCATCACAGCTACGGATGTCAATAGCAACGAACCGCTTATTCAGTTTAAAATGTAACAAATTCAATCATCATTGTGTCTATCGGAAATGATCAATCGGCTCAGCCCATTTTCATCTTCGCACTTATGGATGTTCAGTTGACAGCCTTTCTTGTTAGAAACGTGTATGGCGATACCAGGAACGGCTGATAGTTTGCTTCTGAGCCGTTGAATACTTTTGTTTATAGTGTTTTGAGACACATTGTTATCCTTCCAGACCACTTTTTTTATTTCCTCATAGGAAAGGAAGTGACTTGGGGCATCCAGCAGATAGGTGAAGATTTCAAGTTGCATACCCCCTAATTGGATCGCTTTTCTCTTATAAATCAAGCACCCTCGCCTCTTGTCAAAAAACAGTTCACCGGTTGTATCCTCAGTATCCGATACTATGGTCAATGGCATGAGAGATAGCTGATTTCGTTTTTTGCGGTACAAATACCTCACAATACTTCCCGTGCTGAGAAGCCACAGCAACAGAAACGACATATAGACACTCTTGCTTTCAGTTAGCCAATAGCTAAATGGTATACGAACAAATGCTTGCAGTTCGATCTCATCTGACGCTATTATCGGTACATTTTCCAATCTTATTGCCGAGGCATAAAAGGAGGTGTCGGGAGAACTATATTGAATCTCCAACTTATTTACGGTACAAATAACAGCCGTTTGAGCGGAAATTCCTCTCTTTTCCAATTCATTGTGGAACAAACTATCCAATACCGATGCATTGACCGGATTCTTTTTTTGAAGGTATACTTGGTCTGCCACATGATTTTTCTCCTCATTAGATAACGAATAAAATGCCTGTTTTTTTTCCACAGTATGTGTTTGATTTTCATATTGTACCTTTATCACTGTATCTACTTCTTCTTTGAGAAACACATGTTTGACAGAAACATTCAGTTGGTCAAATCTTCGGGCTTTATCTTGCTGAACGACAGACTGAAACAATTCGTTGATCTCTATTCGTTTTTGATAACGACTCGCGTGGAATGTATGATACATCCCATATCCGCAAATGAAACTTATGCAAACACCTGCTAAACAGGATATTATGTATTTTCTCAAGACTGGCATTGGCCTATTCGTGTTGATTCTGACAACAAAAGTAAAAAAATAGTTAGAATATAGGGCGATTAAGTTAATTTTTTTGTTCAACACATGTATTCTTATAATTGTCCTCGTTTTGTCTTTAATTTGTCCTTAATTTGTCCTTGAAATAATTTGGAGAGTTCATTTTTTATTCTGAAAATTTACCAAATAACAATCTTGAACTTTAAATACAACTTAAAATGAAACGGATTATTTTTAATTTCAAAATGCTTATTCTCCTGGTTTTTGTGATGGGAGGACTTTCTTGGTTTATAGGGAACGAGAGACAGCTAGTAACGGATTTGACAAAAAGCAATGTCGAAGCATTAGCTGGTGGAGAAGGGGGTGATCACGCCTATTGTTATGGATACGGAGAAATCGAGTGCTTTGGCAACAGAGTTGAGATGCGGATTGATATGCGGTAAGAGTGCTACCTAATCATGAAACGAACTATCTCCATCTTCCTGCTATTTTTATTATTAGTTTCCTGCAAAGGGAATAATAAGAAATTGGATATCACCCGCTTAGTTACAGAGTGGCAAGGAAAGGAGATTGTTTTTCCCGAAAAGCCGGTCTTTACCCGTTACCTGACAGATACAACGGATTACCGGATATCGCAGTCAGAGTATAGGGTATTAGTATATGTGGATTCTATTGGTTGCATCAGTTGTAAGTTGCAGTTGTCCAAGTGGAAAGAACTAATAGCCTATACTGATTCCCTTAGCGGCGGGACGGTTCCCTTCCTCTTTTTCTTTCATCCGAAAGATACCAAAGAGCTACGTTATTTATTGCGACAGGACGGTTTTGATCTTCCCGTATGTATCGACTTGCAAGACGAGTTGAATAAACGGAATCACTTCCCTTCGGATATGACTTTCCAGACTTTTCTGTTAGACAGGGATAATAAGGTAGCCGTAAT
>JAISRJ010000261.1 GCA_031273705.1 Clostridiales bacterium | reverse complement strand
TTTTGTTTTTTGCTTTCATTGCCCTTGTTTTCCTCTAAGAATGCGGCGATTTTTTCCACGACCACCAGCTTCCCAGAGGATTCGACTTTGGCTGGGTAATTTATCTTATCAAACGGCGTGTGCCCTCCATCCCAGTATCTGTCGACGGTTCCTCTGGCTAACCCCGTTAGCCTGGCGCAAGACCGTTTCGACTCGCCTTCCCTCTTGTATTTTCGTATCTTTCGGTAATCACCTAAGGTTATCATAGTCCATACTTCCTTTGTTTCCCCGGGTAAACAATATTGAGCCTCGTTTTAGAACGGGACGGAGGAACTCCTAAGCGATGCCCACGTGGTATAGAGTTTTTTTGCTATGCTGAGTAGCGTTTCTATTTCTTCCACTACTTTGTCAATATCCCTAGGATCGCTATTTTTCAGGCCGTCTATAGCTTTGTTCATGAAATCCGCTGCGTATTTTACGTAAACTGATAACTGACTTTTCCTGTTACCGTCTTTTCCTTTCTTCGCCCTTTTAGCTTTCTCCGTCTTTGCAGCCAGAAACAGTACGGGGTTTTCCAATATTTTCTGTCTGACTGTTTCATCGGAGCTTTCGTCCAGATACAGGCTGACCAACTCACCGATATCTTTTTTCCCAATTTTTCCTGCTAACGTTTTCTTGGCGAAATCTAACTGGACGCTTTTCGGCAGCCTTGATATTTCCCCTGCCGCACCGTCGCATATGATCCCTTTGCCCACGAGTTCCTTAAGTTCCTCCGACAACTTTTCCCCCAAAGATTCTCTTTTAGACAGCCATGCTTTAGATTTTCCCAAAGTAAACAACAATTCCTTCCTGCCAACACCAGCCGCTACAAGGTCGGCTATCATCGCACCCTGCGAAACCGCATTTCCCGACCGGTTGAGCACGGCCAGACGCAGGGACAGTTTCGTCTCTTCAACTTCGCTATCAATATGGGTCACTATGACTGGGATTTGCTTCACCCCAGCCTCAGTCATCCCCTCAAGCCTCTCTTGGCCCTCCATGATGCGGTAATCACCGTCTACCTCGTTTACCAGAGTGGAGCAGACGCTACCGTAATTTGAGACAAGCTCCCGGTATTTCCGAACTTCGTCCCTTGATACGCCGAGGGCCAAAATTCCGTTTTTTTTTATCAGCATGGAATCAAGTGTCGTGGTCTTGTTACTTTTCACTGCCTTAGGGCTCCCTTGGGCGTCTCTGCGGCCTCTTTTGACATGAGGTCCTGATTTTGGCCAGTCTACTTGTCAAAGTGGTGCAGTACCATAAAAACGACACGGAGAAGGATTTTTTCCATCCTTCCATGAATGCATAAAACGACTCCCAGAGATTCAGCGTCCAATCTGAGGGAAGTCGCTGATCTAGAAGCTTGCCCACTCGCTGGCGGCGAGCTTCAGCACAGGCCTTGGCCCCAGTCTCCTCGGCTTTTTCTTTTTCACAACAGCCTACGTCCTTTCTTTCAGGATTAGCCAATAAGTCCACTTTTTTTAGCACCCTTGAAATCGTGCTATGAGAGAATCGTTCTATCTTGAACTCTTTCCTGATAATCTCCGCTACTTTGCGCTGGCTTATATTGCCTCTACAATATAAATCAATAGCATAGAGGTACACATAGATCGGATAGTGACGCCTTGCGCTCATAAAAATTGGTATATAGATCTCTCTTTTTATTGTTTCTAATTCTGTAATTGTTATATCTGGACAGCTTACTTCATAAATTGTATTAAATATTTTAAATTTATACTCACGTATTTTTGATTTATATCTATAATAATCATTAATATTTATAGTAAATGTTGGTACCAACAAGATATAATCAGATTTTGCTGCCTTAATTTCTGTACAAATAATAATATATTTAATATTATTAGTTGTTAAATTATATGTAATCTTTGATTTACCATCCGGTTTAAGTAAATCATCTGGAATTCTTATTACAGGAACGAATTCAGATATACAAATCGAATGGAGATTATTATTGTTAAATATAAATTTATGACCATTGACTTCTATTTCAATAGTTATGCTAATCGAAGATTCGTTGATATTGTTGCTGTTGCTAAGTCCAACAGGTGTTGGCATAGGTAATCCTGGGATATTTAAGATCGAGTTTTTGTTGTCATCTTTAGATGAGCAAATTATTAGTACTCGTTCAATTCCATCGATCATTTTTTTAGAATGATGGTCAGAATCAAAATATCCAAAATCATTCATTAAATTTGTTTGCGAATATTTGTTGCTTAAGTTTTTAAAAGGTAGAGGGATTGGAGGATTGGGTGAGTTGACAAGACTTGTTGGATTAGGTAAGCTGCACATGTGGGGGTTTTCTTATTTTCTGTTTTATTTTTTGCGTAGTAACTAAATTTAAACACAGAATTAAGAAAATTCCCACATTTTTTTTAAATTTTGGCTTTATTGTCATAAAAAACCCGCTAAAAGCGGGTTTTTTATGACAACACAATTCAATGAAAAGGTGGCCCAGAACTTAATGAGCAATAATAAAAATTCTAATTTGACTGGCTCATTTCTCTCAGGTCAGTGGCCTAGTTTTTGGATCACAAAAAAAGAAGCAATTCTAGCTTTACGTTGGACGATTAGCTACTCAAAAACGGTGGAGGTCACTACTTCTGTGAACTTTTACAACGTGTGTGCAACATTCAGAGCAGCGAGCGCAACCTTTACCAGAAGGTTACGAACATATTGCGACCTCGGTTGGTTATGACCCAAAAACTGACTTGACGCATAAATTTTTTCTCTACGGTTCAGAACAAGTATGCACTACGCCGCACACAATCACACAGCCGCAGAGGTTATCTATGGGCTGGAACAGCTAAAAGCCTATGCTCGGTTTGAACGACGTTCATGTTGATTACATCACCAAGAGTAACGTAGGTGTTGCTATGCTATTACTCCGCAAACAATTAGTGAGAATTGTTTTTAGTCAACTAGTTCAATGCCAATAACGGAACATGGTTCTAAAGTTGTTTAATTTCAACATATTTTAAGTGCTTAAGTTTGAAAAACTTAAGGTCCATTTTAGGCGCTTATTGTGTATTTCATAAAGAAAAGTTGATCCTTCGGAAATCTTTAAATGATAGCCACTTTAGGTGGAAATATGCGGCAACACTCTATTCTGTAGGCTACAAATAAATTCTCACTTTTTATTTGCGGAGTAATAATAACTACAGATCCACACTTGTCCAAAATATTTTTTTTGAATCTCAGAAAAGCCTTATCCTGTATGGTTTATATGA